>NZ_JBTIXF010000094.1:0-18820 GCF_055793945.1 Plantactinospora sp. A48
ACTCTCCTTCACTCGGACTTAGCCGTCTCGAAGGATCGCGCGGTGGCCGTCTCTCATCTACGCAACACGCCCATCACGGGCAAGTCGTACACCACTTCCCTGGACGCAACCAGGCCGCGCGAGTCGCGCGAGTCGCGCGAGTCGGGCGGCGCGAGTCGGGCGGCGCGAGTCGGGCGCCGCGAGTTGGCAGTGGGGAACCGCGAGGTAGGGAGCCCGCAGTCGGGTACGGGGTGGTGTTGGCGGCGTAGGCTCGCGCCCTGTGTCGATCAACTCGCTGACGGACCTGTGGCACGAACTCTTCGGTGCGCAGCCCGACCCGCCGCCCCTGCTCGTGGTGGTCACCGCGGTGGTCGCGCTGTTGGTGGTGGTGACCCGGCTGCCCTGGCGGATCGCCCGGAACGCCGTCACGATCGCGCACGAGGGCGGGCACGCCCTGGTCGCGCTGCTCACCGGCCGGAAGCTGCGGGGAGTCCGGCTGCACTCGGACACCTCCGGGCTGACCCTGTCGGCCGGCCGACCGAGCGGTCCGGGCATGGTGTTCACGCTGCTCGCGGGTTATGTGGCGCCCTCCCTGGTCGGTCTGGCCGGCGCGTGGCTGCTCGGCGGCAACCGGATCACGCTGTTGCTGTGGATCGCGGTGGCCCTGCTGCTGGCCATGCTCGTGATGATCCGCAACCTGTTCGGCATCGTCTCGATAGTGGTGACCGGTGGGGTGGTGTTCGCGGTCTCCTGGTTCGCGTCGCCACAGGTGCAGGCTGCTTTCGCGTACACCGGGGTGTGGTTCCTGCTGTTCGGCGGGGTGCGGCCGGTGGGTGAGTTGCAGTCGCTGCGCCGTCGCGGGCGGTCGCCGCAGTCGGACGCCGACCAGTTGGCCTGGGTGACCCCGTTGCCCGGCCTGTTCTGGGTGGCCGTGTTCGGTCTGGTCACGGTGGCCGCGCTGGTGGTCGGCGGGGCGATGCTGGCCGGTCCGGTGCTCGCGGAGGCCGGTATCACAGGCTGACCCGGGCGCGGAAGGTGCCGCACCTCGGCAGGATGTACGGGTGCGATATCTCATCATCGGCGCCGGCGCGGTCGGCGGGACCATCGGCGCCCGGCTCAGCCTGGCCGGCCGCGACGTGACGCTGGTGGCCCGCGGTGCCCATCTCACGGCAATCCGGGACCGGGGCCTCACGCTCGCGCGCCCCGACGGCGAGGAGACGGTACGGCTGCCCGCGTACGACGATCCCTGGGTCGGCGCGGCGGACGGCCTGGTCTGCGAGCCGGACACCGTGGTGATTCTGGCGGTCAAGTCGCAGGACACCGAGGCCGCGCTGCGGGTCTGGGCGGATGTACCGGTCCGGGGTGGCGGGACCGTCGGCGAGCGCCTGCCGGTGCTGACCGCGCAGAACGGGGTGGCCAACGAGGCGATGGCGCTGCGGTACGTCGAGCGCGTGTACCCGGTCTGCGTGTGGTTGCCGGCGACCTTCCTCGAACCGGGCCGGATCGCCGCGGAGGGTCATCCGTACCCGGGAATCCTCCAGGTCGGCCGCTACCCGACCGGTGTCGACGAGACCGCCCGGCGCATCGCCGACGACCTGACGGCGGCCGGTTTCGTCGGGTTGGCCCGCGCCGACGTGCTGCGCTGGAAGTACGCCAAGCTGCTGGGCAACCTCGGCAACGGGGTGGACGCGCTGCTCGGTCAGGACGCGGGTCGGCGGTCCGACCTGCTGACCCGGGTACGCGCCGAGGGTGTCGCGGTGCTCCGGAAGGCGGGCATCGACTACGCCTCGCCCGAGGAGGAGAAGGCCGAGCGGGGTGACCGGGTGCGGATCCTCCCGGTGGCCGGGCGGCCCCGATCCGGCAGCTCCACCTGGCAGAGCCTGGCCCGGGGCACCGGGTCGGCTGAGACGGATCACCTGAACGGTGAGATCGTGCTGCTGGGCCGGCTGCACGGCGTGGACACCCCGGCCAACGCGGCCGTGCAGCGGGCCGTCCGGCGGGCGGTGCGGGAGGGGATCGCCGCCGGTGCGTTCCCGCCCGCCGAGCTGATGGCGCTGCTGGCGGACACCACCCACGCCGGCTGACCCACCGGGTGCCCTTCCTTACCCCCGACCCGTCAGAGGGGGATGTTGCCGTGCTTCTTCGGGGGCAGGGTCTCGCGCTTGGTCCGCAGCAGCCGTAGCGCCCGGACGATCTGCCCCCGGGTCTCGGACGGGGCGATCACCGCGTCGACGTAGCCGCGTTCGGCCGCGACGTACGGGTTGGCCAGGGTGTCCTCGTACTCGGTGACCCGCTCGGCGCGGGCGGCGGCCGGATCCTCGGCGGCGGCCAGTTCGGCGCGGTAGAGGATGTTCACCGCGCCCTGGGCGCCCATCACCGCGATCTGCGCGGTGGGCCAGGCGAAGTTGAGGTCGGCGCCGAGGTGCTTCGAACCCATCACGTCGTACGCGCCGCCGTACGCCTTGCGGGTGATCACGGTGACCTTTGGGACGGTGGCCTCGGCGTACGCGTAGATGAGCTTGGCGCCGCGCCGGATGATCCCGTCCCACTCCTGGTCGGTGCCGGGCAGGAAGCCCGGTACGTCCACGAAGGTGAGTACCGGGATGTTGAAGGCGTCGCAGGTGCGGACGAACCGGGCGGCCTTCTCGGAGGCGCCGATGTCGAGGCAGCCGGCGAAGTGCATCGGCTGGTTGGCCACCACCCCCACGGGCCGGCCCTCGACCCGGCCGAAGCCGACCACGATGTTCTGCGCGTACAGCGGCTGGACCTCCAGGAACTCCCCGTCGTCCAGGACGTGCTCGATGACCCGGTGGATGTCGTACGGCTGGTTGGCCGAGTCCGGGATCAGCGTGTCCAGTTCCCGGTCGTGGTCGGTGACGTCGGGGTCGGCCGGGGTGTCGAAGACCGGCGGCTCGTCCAGGTTGTTCGCCGGCAGGTACGCCAGCAGGGCCTTGACGTAGTCGATCGCGTCGTCCTCGTCGGTGGCCAGGTAGTGGGCGTTGCCGCTGCGCGAGTTGTGCGTGCGGGCGCCACCCAGCTCCTCCATCCCGACGTCCTCGCCGGTCACCGTCTTGATCACGTCTGGTCCGGTGATGAACATGTGCGAGGTCTGGTCGACCATCACGGTGAAGTCGGTGACCGCGGGGGAGTAGACGGCGCCGCCCGCGCACGGACCCAGCACCAGCGAGATCTGTGGGATGACGCCCGAGGCACGGACGTTGCGGAAGAAGATCTCCCCGTACAGGCCCAGGCTCACCACCCCCTCCTGGATGCGGGCGCCGCCGGAGTCGTTGATGCCGATGACCGGGCAGCCGATCTTCATGGCCAGGTCCATCACCTTGACGATCTTCTCGCCGAAGACCTCGCCCAACGAGCCGCCGAAGACCGTGAAGTCCTGCGCGAACACGCACACCTGCCGGCCGTCGACCGTGCCGTGGCCGGTGACCACGCCGTCGCCGTACGGGCGGTTGCGCTCCAGCCCGAAGTTGGTGGAGCGGTGCCGGGCCAGCCCGTCCAGCTCGACGAACGATCCCGGGTCCAGCAGCATCTCGATCCGCTCGCGCGCGGTCCGCTTGCCCCGGGCGTGCTGCTTCTCGACGGCCCGGGCCGAACCGGCGTGTACGGCCTCGTCGACCCGCCGCTCCAGGTCGGTGAGCTTACCGGCGGTGGTGTGGATGTCGATCTCGGTTTCGGTCCCGCTGCTCACTGTTCTCGTCCTCCGCATCGGCACGCCGGCCCGTCATCCAGCCCAGCCCCGCTGTTCCCGGCCGGCCACCCGGTCCAGCCCCACCCGGGGATGGTAACGATGGTTCAGGTGACCGTCCGCCGCCAGCCCGAGTGCGGTTTACCTCATCATCGGGCGGCGGCCGATCCGCCGCGCCGTAGGCTGGGCGGATGCCAGGCTCCCCGTACACCGATCTGGACCGGCCGCCCCTGGACGGTGGGCGGTTGCGGCGGGCGCTGGTGGCGCCGGCCGGCCCGTGGCGCCGCTTCGAGCTGGTCACCGAGACCGGCTCGACCAACGCGGACGTGGCGGCCGCGGCCAGCGCCGGCGAGCCCGCCGGGTTCGTCCTGACGGCCGAGCGGCAGACCGCGGGGCGCGGCCGGCGCGGTCGGCTCTGGCAGTCCCCGGCCCGGGCCGGGATCGCGACGAGCGTGCTGCTGCGGCCCGGCGAGGCCGAGCCGGACCGCGACTGGCCGCCGGCCCCCGCATCCGGGTACGGCTGGCTGCCGCTGCTCGCCGGCGTGGCGCTGGTGGCCGCGGTGGCCCGGCTGGCCGAGCTCGACGCGGAGCTGAAGTGGCCGAACGATCTGTTGCTGGATGGCGGCAAGGCCGCGGGGATCCTCGCCGAGGTGGTGCCGGGAACGGCTCCCGGTGCCCCGCCGGCCGTCGTGCTCGGCATCGGCCTGAACGTCACACTGCGCGCCGGGGAGCTGCCGGAGCCGTTGCCGGGCGGGTTGCCGGCCACCTCGCTGGCCCTGGCCGGCGCCACCGCCACCGACCGGGATCCGCTGCTGCGGGCCCTGCTGCGCACGCTGGCCGAGTGGTACGACCGGTGGCGGCTCGCGGGTGGGGACGCGGAGGCCAGCGGTCTGCGGGCCGCCTATCTGCGACACTGCGCGACGGTGGGTCGGGAGGTCCGGGTGCTGCTGCCGGGTGGGGGGCAGCTGCGGGGCACGGCGCGCACGGTGGACGCTGACGGACGGCTGGTGGTCGTCACCGGCGATGACGTCGAGCACCCGGTGGCCGCCGGCGACGTGCTGCACCTGCGCTGACCCGGGAGCGGGCCGCGGCGGGGCGAACCGACCCACGGAGCCGCGAAATCGCCGGACCCGCCGATGGCCGGTTGCGGCCGGGGGTGGGGGCGAGCCGCTACGGTCTCGATGAACTACGGACACCGTGGTGGATCATCCCGCACCCAGGAGGCTTTCCGTGGCGTTTCCCGATGACGTGCTCACCGAGGACGAGCACGTCGTGCTGCATCTGCACCCGCACTGGAAGGCGCTGGTCCGGCCCGTGCTGGTGCTGCTGGTCGTGATCGCGGCCGTGGTGGCGGGGCTGGTGCTGCTGCCCGCCGGATCAGCCGGGACGGTGGCGCTGTACGCCATCGCGGTGGTGGGGCTGATCCTGGTGCTGTGGCTGAGCCTCTGGCCGTTCCTGGTCTGGCGCAGCACCCACTACCTGTTCACCAACGAGCGGGTCCTGCTCCAGGAGGGCGTGCTGTCCAGGGATCGCCGGGACATCCCGTTGGGCCGGGTCAACGACCACGCGATGAGCCAGAGCCTGGGTGAGCGGCTGTTCGGGTGCGGCACGCTCACCATCGAGTCGGCCGGGGAGCGGGGCCAGACCGTGCTGCGGGACGTACCCGGGGTCGAGCGGGTGCAGACGACGCTCTACGAGTTGGCCGAGGCGCACCACGACCGGCACTCGCTGGGCGAGGATGAGATGCGGGAGATCGTCCAGGACCTCCGCGGAGACGATCCGGTGCGCCGCCCGGCCCGGTGAACCGCGCCGCTGGGTCCGGCCGCCGGGGTCCGGTCCGGCTCGGCCGGTCGGCGTGGGTCCGCGCCCGCCCGGCCCGGTGAACGGCGCTGCCGGGTCCGGCGGCCGGACCGGTGCCGGGTACGACGGGTCAGGTGAGCGGTTGCCGGCGGCCGGCGTCGTGCAGCCGGGCCTCGATTCCGGCGCGTGGCTGGGCGTCCCCGCCGTCCGTCGTCCGCCGGTTGTCCTGGGCGGCGATCACCGGGTGCTGGTGCTCGGCCTCGAGTTCCTCGACGAATTCGGCGACCGGGTCCAGGTCGGCCACCAGGTGGTGCTCGACCCGGCCGTCGACGGTGGCGGGCACCGGCTGGAAGACGAAGGTCCGGTATGCCCAGAACCGGAAGAGCGTGCCCAGCACGAGGCCGCCGGTTTTCGCCACGTTTATGGCGAGAAGGCCGTTTACTCCGAATCCGTATTTCGCCAGCCCCAGCGCGCCGATTTCGATGGCCAGACCGATGCCGTTGAACAGGAAGAACAGCAGCGTTTCCCGGTGCAGCGCCGCCTTCGGCCGGTCCCGGTAGGTCCAGTGCCGATTCATCAGGAATGACGTGGTGGCGGCCACCACGTTCGCGATGATCGTGGCCTTGAGTTGGCCATTGCGCAACACGGTGAGTGCCAGGGCGTTGAACACCACGTAATTGACGATGGTGTTGATGCCGCCCACGGTGCCGAATTTCAGCGCTTCGTGGGCCAGCTTCTGCCAGCGCTCGGGGAGCATGCGGACCAGACGCATTCGATTACCTTACGGCAGACGGGGCCCGGTCGATCCCGAGCGGCAGGGGGTATGGGGGCCGGGTGACGGTCAATCACCCTTGGTGATGATCTCCGGCGCGTCCTGCGCCGCCGGCCCGACGAACACGAACCGACGATAGGACCAGAACCGGAAGAAGGTGCCCAGCGCGGTTCCGATCAGGTTGGCGGAGATGTTGTCGGCCGCCGGTGACCGGAAGACGTTGGGCCAGATGGCGCCGAGCCCGTAGTGGCTCACGGCGAGGCAGGCGAGGGCGATGCCCAGACCGACCGCGTTGAAGAAGAAGTACAGCGAGTACTCGCGGGCCACCCCGGAGCGCTCGCGGTGCCGCCACGTCCAGAACCGGTTACCGGCGAAGGCGACGGTCGCGGCGATGGCCGTGGAGAACGTCTTGCCCGCGAGCTGCTCGAACCCCCAGCCGTAGACGGCGAGGTTGAACAGCGCGAGGTCCACGACGTACGACGCGCCGCCGACGACGCCGAACTTGCCGAGTTCGCGGATGAGGTGGCCGAACCGGTCCAACAGCCTGCGGAGCAGGCCTGGCCGCGGCCCAGAGGGGCTGGGCTGGTCGCCGGTCACCGTCGCAGACACGTGGCCGAGAGTACCGGCTGCCAGGGTGAGGGCGGCGACCGCACGGCAGTCCGGCGGTCCGGTGGTGGGGTCCCGGGCGTCCCGAAGTGCCCAGGTGTCCGGTTTGTTGCCCCGGGCATCGGCTCTGTTGCCGCACGAGCATCGGCGGGATTACGTCACCCGGTGAGAGCGTGGTTACGGACGGCCATTCCTGGCGTCGGTGTGATCGGTGGGACGGGAGTGGCCCTAACGCCGATATTTGCGTGAAACTGCGCGGCCCGACGGAGAAAAGATCGCGTTGAACCAGTCGGACCGTTACTTGTGCAGTTCTTCACAACGGGTCTCGCTGCCTCAATCGGTTAGTCGGTTTACGCTGACGGGAACTCCCAGGTGCCACAGAGGCGATGCGGTTGCCGCCCCGCCGGTGTTGCCGCACCCCTCATAACGGTCAGCGTCGACCACAAGGAGAAACGTCATGGCTGCTCCGGTTACGATCCGGGGTCTCGATCAGGCTCCGACCGAACATCCCAGGCTGCTCGCCTGGGTCCGCGAAGTCGCCGAACTGACCAACCCGGACGAAGTGGTATGGGCCGATGGCTCCGATGCGGAGTGGGAGCGGCTCACCGACGAACTCGTGGAAGCCGGAACACTTGTCCGGCTAAATCCGGACAAGAAGCCTAATTCGTTCTGGGCGCGTACCGATCCGTCGGATGTCGCCCGGGTCGAGGAGCGCACCTTCATCTGCTCGGTCGACGAGGCCGATGCCGGACCCACCAACAACTGGATGGATCCGGCCGAGATGAAGCAGACGATGACCGAGCTCTACCGGGGCTCCATGCGGGGCCGCACCATGTACGTCATCCCGTTCTGCATGGGTCCCGTCGAGGCCGAGCGGCCGATGTTCGGCGTCGAGATCACCGACAGCGCGTACGTGGTGGCCTCGATGCGGATCATGACCCGGATGGGCCGTCAGGTGCTGGCGGGGATGGGCACGGACGCCGACTTCGTCCACGCGCTGCACTCGCTCGGCGCGCCGCTCGAACCCGGCCAGCAGGACAGCGTGTGGCCGTGCAACCAGACCAAGTACATCTCGCACTTTCCGGAGACCCGGGAGATCTGGTCCTTCGGGTCCGGCTACGGCGGCAACTCGCTGCTGGGCAAGAAGTGCTACTCGCTGCGGATCGCCAGCGTGATGGCCCGGGACGAGGGCTGGCTGGCCGAGCACATGCTGATCATGAAGCTGACCTCGCCCGAGGGCCGGGTGCACTACGTGGCCGGCGCCTTCCCGTCGGCCTGCGGCAAGACCAACCTCGCGATGCTGGAGCCGACCATCCCGGGCTGGACGGTCGAGACGATCGGTGACGACATCGCCTGGATGCGGTTCGGCTCCGACGGCCGGCTCTACGCGGTCAACCCCGAGTACGGCCTGTTCGGCGTGGCTCCGGGCACCGACTGGAAGACCAACGCCAACGCCATGCGCACGCTGGACCGGGGCAACTCCATCTTCACCAACGTGGCGCTGACCGACGACGGCGACATCTGGTGGGAGGGCATGGGTGAACCGCCGGCCCACCTCACCGACTGGAAGGGCCGGGACTGGACCCCGGACTCGGACGAGCTCTCCTCGCACGCGAACAGCCGGTTCTGCACGCCGATCATGCAGTGCCCGATTGTGGCGGACGAGTACAACGATCCGAACGGCGTACCGATCGACGCGATCCTGTTCGGCGGTCGCCGCAAGGACACCGTCCCGCTGGTCACCGAGGCCCGGGACTGGGTGCACGGGGTGTTCATGGGCGCCACGCTGTCGTCGGAGACCACCGCCGCCGCGTCCGGCCAGGTCGGCGTCGTCCGCCGGGACCCGATGGCGATGCTGCCGTTCATCGGCTACCACGCCGGCGACTACTTCCGGCACTGGATCGAGATGGGCAAGGGCGCCGACGGTGACGCGGCCAAGCTGCCGAAGGTGTTCTACGTCAACTGGTTCCGCAAGGACGCCAGCGGCAAGTTCCTCTGGCCGGGCTTCGGGGAGAACTCCCGGGTGCTCAAGTGGGTGGTGGAGCGGATCGAGGGCGGTGGCGACGCCGTCGAGACCCCGATCGGGTACGTGCCGTCGGTCGGTGCCCTGGACACCGAGGGTCTCGACTTCACCGACGAGGACATGCGGATCGCCACCAAGGTGGACGTCGACGAGTGGCGCGCCGAGCTGCCGCTGATCAACGAGTGGTTCGAGAAGGTCGGCGACAAGCTGCCCGGCGTGCTCTGGGCCGAGCTGGACGCCTTGAAGGCCCGGCTGGACGCAGAGGCCAGCCGGGTCGACGCCGAGCCGGTGACCGCGCAGGCCCGGCGGGCGAGGTGAGGACCGCCCGGCCGCAGGTGTAGGCCGGGCGCCGATCGGGCATCATCGACAACCATGACGACGGCCGCCGCGACCCAGGTCCGGCGGCCGTCGACGGTCCGGGCGCTGGTCGTCCTCCTCTATCTCACGGCCGCCGGCTGCGTCGTGGTCGAGCTGCTCAATCTCTGGTACGCCCCGGAGGCCGGCTACGGGCTGGCCGTCCGGACCGGCTGGGCGACGCTGCGCTCGCTCGGTTTCCTCATCCTGGTCTGGCACGTCCACCGGGGTCGGGCGGTCGCCCGGCCGTTGGGACTGATCCTCGCGATCACCACGGTGTTCGCGGTGGGCCGGCTGCTCGTACCGCGCTCCGGCGTGCCGCCCCTGCCCGGCGTGCTCGGGTTCATTCTGCTGGCCGGGTTGTGCGGCGTGCTGGTCTGGCTGCTCTACCGGTCCCGTTCGGTGGGTGCCTTCCTGGTCCGGTACCCCGCCCGGTTGGTCGTCGACCGGCAGGGGATCTTCTGGCGTGAGCAGGCGCCGCGCCGCAGACCGGCGGCCGGCTGGCTGCTCAGTACCCGGATCGCCGCCCTCACCTACAGTCCGCTGATGCTGGTACCGGCGGCCGTCGCGCTGGGCCGGGTCTTCGACGGGTTCGCCGCGCTGCCGTTGTCACTGGGCTGGTTCGCGGTCGGCCTGATCACCTCGTTCGCGGCCTCCTTCTACAGCTTCTTCCTGCTGCGCGGCCGGCGCTGGGCCGCGCGGGGCCTGGTCGGGGTCACCCTCGCGGCTCTCGCGGTGGACCTGCCGCTGTGCTGGGCACTGCTCGGCGCGGACGGTCTGATCCGGGACGGCGGTCCGCTCGTGGTGGCGGCGCTCGTCGCGCTGTACGGGCTGTGGCGGACCGGCCGGGCGACCGCGCGTCCAGCGGATCCCGCGAGCCGCGTGGCAGGCTGGGGCCGACCGGCGGGACAGGGCCTGAGGCGTTGAGAGGGGACCCTTCCTATACCGAAAGCGATAAGAAGGGGCCCTTCCTTTCATGGATCGGTGTGACGTGGCGGTGGTGGGTGCGGGGCCGGCCGGGGCCGCCGCGGCGCTGGCCGCCCGCCGTGCCGGGGCTCGGGTGGTGCTGCTGGACCGCGCGGACTTTCCCCGGGACAAGGCCTGCGGCGACGGCATCGCGGCGCACGCCCTGGACGTGCTGGTCCAGTTGGGCGTGCCGGACGCCGTGGCCGGGTTCACCGCCGTTCCGGCGCTGCGACTGGTGGCGCCCGGCGGCGTGACGGTGGCCCGGCCGCTGCCCCGACCCGCGTACACGGTGCCGCGCCGGATCTTCGACGCCCGGCTGGTGGCCGCGGCCGTGGCCGCCGGCGCGGAGCTGCGCCGGCACCCGGTCCGGCGGTTGGAGCCCGGCCCCGACGGGGTGCTGCTGGACGGGACGCTGGTCGCGGGCGCGGTGGTCGGGGCGGACGGCGCCGGTTCGGTGGTTCGCCGGGCGCTGGGGCACGGGGTGAACCCGGATCGGCACCTCGCGCTGGCGATCCGCGGGTACGCGCCGGCTGGCGCGGGCCCGATCGAGCAGCGCATCGTGACCTCCGGCCCGCGCTGGCCGGCGTACGCCTGGTCGTTTCCGGTGGGCTGGTCGGGACCGGCCGATCGGCGGCCGGCGGGCCTGGTCGGCCCGGACGGCGGCGCCAACGTCGGGTACGGCGAGGTGCTGCGCGGCGAGCCACTGAACCGGCGGCACCTGCTGGAGCGGATGGCCGCGCTGCTGCCCGACCTGGACCCGGCCACCGTGACCGAGCTGCGGGCGCATCACCTGCCGCTGTCGACCCACCGGCCGGCACCGCCCGGCCGGGGGCGGATGGTGCTGGCTGGCGACGCGCTTTCCCTGATCAACCCGTTCACCGGGGAGGGGATCTTCTACGCGCTGCTGTCCGGGATGCTGGCCGGCACGGCGGCGGCCACGAACCCGGCCGAGGCCGCCGGCCGGTACGCGGTGGCGCTGCGCCGGCGGCTCGGCCGGCACCTGCGGCACAGTTCGGCGGCGGCGTTCCTGGCCCGTCGGCGTACCGTGGTGGACGCTGCCGTTGCGGCGGCCCGCCGGGATGCCCGGGTTTTCCACACCGTCGCCGAGCTGGGGCTGGGCGAGGGTCTGCTGGACGTCCGGACCCTCGGCATGATCGGCGCGGGGTTTGCCCGGCGGGCATGGCGCGATCCTGACGACTCGACTGGTTAGTCTGCAAGGTGATGACTCTGCGGAATTTGATCTACTCGCTGTACGAGCGGCGGCTGCGGGCGAAGCTGGTCGGCAAGCCGGTGCCCCGACACGTCGGGGTGATGTGTGACGGCAATCGTCGCTGGGCCAAGGAGATGGGCTTCGTCGATCCGAACGACGGCCACCGGATGGGCGCTGCCAAGATCAAACACGTCCTCGGCTGGTGTGACCAGGCCGGGATCGGGCACGTCACGCTCTACCTGCTGGCCACCGACAACCTGCGCCGACCCGCCAGGGAACTCGACCCGCTGTTGAAGATCATCGAAGACCTGGTGGTCGAGCTGGCCGAGGAGGGCAACCCCTGGCGGCTGCGCATGGTCGGCGCGCTGGACCTGCTGCCGGCCCAGACCGCCACCGCGCTCAAGGCGGCCGAGGAACGCACCCGGGACCGCAGCGGCGGCGCACAGGTCAACATCGCCGTCGGGTACGGCGGCCGGCGCGAGATCGCGGACGCGGTCCGTTCGCTGCTGCACGAACACGCGGCGGCCGGCGGGACCATCGAGGAGCTGGCCGAGGTGCTGGACGTCGAGCACATCGCCGAACACCTCTACACGCGCGGCCAACCGGATCCGGACCTGGTCATCCGGACCAGCGGCGAGCAGCGGCTGTCCGGCTTCCTGCTGTGGCAGTCGGCGCACTCGGAGTTCTACTTCTGCGAACTCAACTGGCCGGACTTCCGGCACGTCGACTTCCTCCGGGCGCTGCGCTCGTACGCCAACCGGCAGCGCCGCTACGGCGCCTGACCACCGCCAAGCCGGGCGGGACCGAGCGTGCGGGGGGGGGGTTCGCCCCAGAGTGCGGAGACCGGGCGAAACCCCACCCACGGCTGGGCAGGAGCCCAACTCAGCGGAACCGGTGTACCGCCTCGGTGAGGAAGTCCCCGAGGTCCTCGGGGGAGGGGATGGTCAGGTCGGCGGCCGTGGAGACCTCCTGCCCGGTCTCCGGGTTGGCCACCGCCACACAGACGCCGAGGAAGGTGGGATCCTCCGCCTCCCGGGCCCGCAGCGCGGCGAACGCCTTGATGTCCGAGACGTCGTCGCCGAAGTACCAGGCGCAGCCGGCGTCCCGGACGGCCTCGTCGATCACCATGCCCTTGTCCCGGTCGACCGGGGGCTTGAGTTCGAGGACCATCCGG
Source organism: Plantactinospora sp. A48 (assembly GCF_055793945.1). Taxonomy (NCBI): domain Bacteria; kingdom Bacillati; phylum Actinomycetota; class Actinomycetes; order Micromonosporales; family Micromonosporaceae; genus Plantactinospora; species Plantactinospora sp. A48. Next base: position 12,588 of record NZ_JBTIXF010000094.1, read on the forward strand.
CCGCTCTGCACCCGCAGACCCAGCTCTGCGGCGCGGGCGCGGCCCCACGACTCGACCTGCTCGGCCAGGTGCGGCGCGGTGCGGTAGTGCAGGGCGACCGACAGCCGCTTGTACTCCACGAGCGTGCCGGCCGGCAGATCGGCCCGGGCCCGCTCGGCCAGCTCGGTGATGGTCGGTACCCACGGCACGGCGGCGGGTTCGGTCACCGTCGCTCCGTCGTGGCAGTGTTCCAGGCCGTACAGCCCGTAGAGGTCCACGTGGTGCAGCGCGGAGAAGTGTTCCCGGAGGAATTCCACCGGCCGGGCCGAGACGATCGCGACCCGGCGGACCTTGTCGGCGAGTGCCTCGATCGCGGCGAGCACCTTCGGCGCCGGCTGCACGGCGGTCGGGTCGTCGTGTACCGGGGCGAGTGTGCCGTCGAAGTCGAAGAACAGGACACATTCCCGAGGGCGGTCGATGGTCGCCCGCCAGGCGTCGTCGGCAGTGAAGGGTCGGTCCGGGCGTTCGTCACCCTTGTTGTACGGCGGCACGGGCGCCAGCGTACCCCGATCGCCCTTCCCGCAGATGACGAGCCGGCGAACGTCAGGACCGGCTCGGGACCGGTTGTCGAGACGTTTTTCCTGGTCGCGGCCGGGGCGGGGAGTGGGTGATCCCGGGCGTGTCCGTTGGATCTCCGCCCACCGGTCGGACCACCCCGCCCCGCCGGTCTAGTCCTCGGTGCCGATCATCATGCGGCGGGCCCGGCTGCGCGGGGCGATCGGCACCACCGCCGGGTCCCGGCCCGGCCCGAGCAGGTAGCCCTCCACGAACCCGGTGTTGTGGTCGGCGATGGTCGTGTCCAGGTCGTCCAGGCGGGCGACGAGGAACTCGGTGAGCGCGGTCACCCGACCGTCGAGCCGGTCGTGCAGGTCCGCGACGAACGCCAGCACCGTGGCGCCGCTCGCGGTGGCGACGGCGAGCAGGTCAACCACATCGGGTACGGCCGGGCCGCCCATCGTGCCCGTCATGACGTTGGCGGTGACGCAGCCGGTGATCGCCACGGCTGCGACCACGACCGCCCTCCATTTGAGGGTCATCGCGGACCCCTCCCTCTGCTTGGGGCCGGTCGGACCGGGCCCGCTGTCGGCGGGCGCGGTCCGGCGGCCCTCGGTTCGGCCTTGTCCCGTCCCCCGCCGACGACGAGCCCAAGCAGTACGAAAGGCACGTTAACCCGGACGATCCGGAGGAAGAGGTGGGACAGCTGAGACGGAGGTCCGTTCTAGCGCTATCTGAGGAACTAAACCACCCGTTTCCCGGCATCTCCCTCGTACGGGTTGATTGACGGTCGATAAGCCAGGTAACGGATCGTCTCCCGGATATGGAACTTCTCCGCGTCCGAGACGTCCGGGTTCATCAACCGGCGCAGCAGGGCGGCCACGTCGGGGTCCATCGCCGGGCTGGTCCGGTCCGGACGCGGGCTCGCCGTGCGGTCCCAGCCGAGGACCGCGAACGCCGTCGTCGGTTGCAACCCGAGACCCTCACAGAAGGCGATCACCCGGTCCGGCTCCGGGTCGCTCACCCACTCGCCGCGTACCCATCGGTTGATGGTCTGGCGGGACACCCCGGTCCGCCGGGCAACCTCGGTGCCGGTCCAGGCGTGTGTCGTACGGGCTTCCTCAAGGGCGCGACGGACGAACGCTGCGAAGGCGACCTTGCGGCCCTGGACGCGGTGTGGCATCAGGTGACGGTACGGCCACTGTCGGCGTACCCGCAGCTACCGATGTGTCGTTGTCTTGTGTGTGTGACATGGCTGGGCGGGGACCCGTGGTCGGGTTTCCGGCGGTGAAGTGGGTTTTCAACCATGGCGGGTAAGACTCGCCACAGGCGGGATGAAATCACCCGAAAAGCCGATTCTGTCACGTACCCGAGACGCTTTACCTTCTGTCGCGGGTCCGAAGCCGACGGGCGCGTGCCGGTCACCTTGGAGGAGGCGGGAGAGTCAGTGACCGAACTCGCCACCCGCGCCGAGGCGTTCGGGCTGGTCGCCTCGGGCGTGGCCGCGGGGTTGACCGCTCCCTGGCGGCTCTATCTGGCCCGTGGTTGCCGCTACCTCTCACTCGGTGTCGCCGACCGCGCCGAGTGGGACGCCTGGCGTACCCATCTCGGTTGTCCCGAGCTGAGCGTCCGGGTCTACGAGGCCGGCGGCGAGATCCGGCGGGCCTCGGTGGCCGAGGCCCTGTTCGACGGCTGTCGGGTCAGCGTGGAACTCGTCGAGGAGGTGGGCACCGAGCTCGACCGGTTGCTCCCCGGCCCGGCGGGTGGGCTCGGTCCACCGGTGGCTGCCGGCCCGGACTTCCCGGAAGATCCTGATTCCCCGGGGGAATCGGCTACGCAGCCGGAGGAGAGATGACCGTGCGCCGGGCCGGGGTGGGCGGATGAGCCCGTTCTTCGCCATCTTCCTGGTGTTGCTGCTTGGTTCGTCCAGCTATGCGGCGGGGCGGCTGCACGGGCAGCTCAGCTATCGGGTCGGATACCGGTTCGGGTACCGGCAGGGATACTTCGACGGGGACCGTGGCGCCTGGAACCGGCGCCGCCGGGACACGCAGGCGGCGGCCATCGCCTCCCTGCTGGCGACGCCGCCGGGACCGCACCGGACGGCCCGAGCCGGTACGACGTACCGCGGGACCGTGGTCGCGCCGGAGGTCAGCCGTACCCGCTCCACCCCCGAGGCGCTGACCGGCCGCAGACCGGCCTGACGGGCTCGGTTGCCGGCGGCCGCTGGTAACGGACCCGGTCCGGCCGGCTTGTCGCGACGAGAAGATCCAAACGATGGCTGGCCGAGCGGGCGCTGGGCGGCTAGCGTCTAGGCATGGCCCGGGGTCGTCCCGGACCAGCCGGTCGGCCCGGTTTCGCAGTGTCTCGGGGCCCGCACCCGACCCCGTACGCCGGACGCCGGACGAGCCGGAACGCGGGCGGCCGGGTGCCCGCCCGTCGGAGCAGGCCAGTGACGACTCGTCCCACGCAGTCCCCAGCCAGCCCACCGGCCGCCGGTACCGCCCCGCGGCGCAACGGTCGTCGTCGGTCCGGAGTGACCGCCGCCGACACCAGGGAGCCCGAGCCAGCCGGTCTCGCGTACGTCCTGGACACCTCGGTTCTGCTGTCCGACCCGGCGGCCTTCCACCGGTTCGCCGAGCACGAGGTTGTCCTGCCGCTGGTGGTCATCTCCGAGTTGGAGGGCAAGCGGCATCATCCGGAACTCGGCTGGTTCGCCCGGCAGGCGTTGCGGATGCTGGACGACCTGCGGATCCGGCACGGCCGGCTCGATCAACCTGTGCCCGCCAACGACCTCGGCGGCACGCTGCGGGTCGAACTCAACCACGCCGACGACGGGATCCTGCCGCCCGGATTCCGCAACGAGTCGAACGACGCCCGGATCCTCTCGGTGGCGCTGAACCTGGCCGCCGAGGGCCGGCGGGTGACCCTGGTCAGCAAGGACATGCCGCTGCGGGTGAAGGCCGCCGCGGTCGGGCTGACCGCCGACGAGTACCGGCACGGCCAGGCCAGCGACCCGACCTGGACGGGCATGGCCGAGCTGACCCTCGGTGAGGAGCGGATCAGCCAGCTCTACGCCGGCGAACCACTGGACCTGGACGAGGCCGCCGGGCTGCCCTGTCACACCGGCCTCGTGCTGCATTCCACCGGTGGCTCCGCGCTGGCCCGGGTGCTGCCGGACAAGACCGTCCGGCTGGTGCGCGGCGACCGGGAGGCGTTCGGCCTGCGTGGCCGGTCGGCCGAGCAGCGGGTGGCGCTGGATCTGCTGCTGGACGACTCGATCGGGATCGTGTCGCTGGGCGGGCGGGCCGGCACCGGCAAGTCCGCGCTGGCGCTGTGCGCGGGCCTGGAGGCGGTGCTGGAACGGCGCCGGCACAAGCGGGTCGTGGTGTTTCGGCCGCTCTACGCGGTCGGTGGCCAGGAACTCGGCTATCTGCCCGGCACGGAGTCGGAGAAGATGTCGCCGTGGGCCCAGGCCGTCTTCGACACCCTGGGCGCCGTCCTGCACGAGAACGTGCTGGAGGAGGTGTTGGCGCGCGGCATGCTGGAGGTGCTGCCGCTGACCCACATCCGGGGCCGGAGCCTGCACGACGCCTACGTGATCGTGGACGAGGCGCAGTCGCTGGAACGTGGCGTGCTGCTGACGGTCCTGTCCCGGATCGGCCAGGGCTCGCGGGTGGTGCTCACCCACGACGTGGCGCAGCGGGACAACCTGCGGGTCGGCCGGCACGACGGGGTGACCGCCGTGATCGAGGCGCTCAAGGGCCACCAGCTGTTCGCGCACGTGACACTCACCCGCTCGGAACGCTCGCCCATCGCTGAGATGGTCACCGACCTCCTGGAGGACATCCCGCTGTAGGCAATCTGCGGCTTTTGTCCGAGAAAGGCGATATAAATCCCGTGACAGAAGTCACTTTTTAGCTCAACAATTTTCCCTTCAGCCACAGCATGCGCAATCGTGTCCATCGAGCGCCCGCTCGCGACGGGGATCGGTGGACACGATTGCCCCTGCGGCGGACGACACCGGCGGCCGTTCTGCCGGCCGGGTCGCGGTCCACTGGGACCGGGCGCTCGCGGCGCGAAATACCCGCCGGCACGTCGGCGTGCGCCGTGTCCTTGCCCGGAGACGAAGGGACCAGTTGGTGAGTGGGCTCATGCGCCGCTTCGGCGTGCGGACCCTGTCGGTAGCCCTGCTGTCCGTAGGCGTGGCCGGTGGCTACTACCTGGGTGACGATCGGGAGACCCAGCGGCAGGGCGTCAGCGCTCAGCGGGCCCTGGCCGCGGAGAACGAGGAGTTCGAGTACCAGCGCGAGCGAGAGGCCGCGCACGCCAACGCCATGGTGCGGCAGCGACTGGCCGAGCAGGACGCCACGCGGACGGCCGCCGAAGCGGCCCGGGTCGACGCCGAGCGGGCCCGCCGGGCCGACGAGGCCGCCAGCCGGGAGAAGCGGCGCAAGGAAGCGGAGGCGGCCGGGCCGAAGGCGTACGCCGGACCGATCCCGTCCTCCTGCAACGAGTACTCCGGCGCCCGCAAGACCGGTTGCGCGATCCTGCTCAGCAGCGGTTTCGGCATCGACCAGATGCCCTGCCTGGACAAGCTGTGGACCAGGGAAAGCCACTGGAACTACAAGGCCGCGAACCCCTCCGGGGCGTACGGCATCCCGCAGGCCAGGCCCGGCAGCAAGATGGCCTCGGTGGCCGACGACTGGAAGACGAACCCGGCGACCCAGATCAAGTGGGGGCTCGGCTACATCAAGGGCAAGTACGACAACCCCTGCGGCGCCTGGGCACACTCCGAGAGCCAGGGCTGGTACTGACCCGACGCCCGGACGCGGGAGCTGGACCGGCGGTCCGCTCCCGCGTCGGCGTCTCCGGCCCGGCTGACATGGGCCGCGAGGTGGCGCAGACGGGCTGAAGGTGGTAGCCAGCTAGCGTGAGCATCCAGCCCCCGCACCGCGACGATCCCACCCGGTTCGGTACCGACGCCTTCTACGCCTCGCTCGGCCGCGCGTTCGTGGCGATGTGCGCGGTGGTGCCGCTGCTGTTCGCGATCGAGGCGGTGGACGTCTGGCTGGACGCCGGTCTGGACCCGGTGGCGGGCATCATCCCGCGCCGCATCGACGGTCTGGACGGGGTCTTCTTCGCGCCGTTCCTGCACTCCGGCTTCGACCACCTCTACAGCAACAGTGTGCCGTTGATCCTGCTCGGCACGTTCGTGCTGGCCGCCGGTTCGCGGCGGTTCCTCTACTCGACCCTGCTGATCATGCTGGTCAGCGGGTTGGGGGTGTGGTTCACCGGGGATCCGCACACCATCGTGGTCGGCGCCAGCGGGGTGATCTTCGGATACCTGGGCGTGCTGCTGACCCGTGGGCTGGTCGAGCGGACCTGGTGGAACCTCGCCGTGGTCCTGCTGGTCGGCCTGCTCTACGGCTGGCAACTGCTCGGGGTGCTGCCCGCCGATCCGCGCGTCTCCTGGCAGGGACACCTGTTCGGGCTGTTCGGCGGAGTGCTGGCCGCGATCCTGTTCCGCCGCCGGGCACCCGCCGGCACCTCGCCGCTGTCCGCGCCCCCGTCCGAGCCGTACCCCGGCTGACCTGGCCCGGGTAAACCGGACAGGCGGAACGAGAGAGGGGAGGAGGTCTGCAGGCGGCGAAGAGACACCCAGGCAATATTCTGCCCTATACATCCGGTGCACCCCTTTC
>NZ_JBTIXF010000095.1:0-18262 GCF_055793945.1 Plantactinospora sp. A48
CCCCCCGGAACCCCCCCTTTTCCCCCCCCCCCTCTCCCCCCCCCCCCCCTCCTACCCTCCCCTCCCCCGCCCCTCCCACCCGGGCCAGGCGGGCCGGGGGTTCGACCGGCGGCGACGACGCGCCGAGGCGGTATTGCCTCGCATGATCCGGGCGCCTACGGTCGGCAGCAGGGATCCACGGCGAAGGATGGTAGCTGGTGCGGGATATCGACATCGCCATCATCGGCGCCGGACCCACCGGCCTGTTCGCGGCCTACTACGCCGGCTTCCGCGGGCTGTCGGTCGCGGTCATCGACGCGCTGCCCGAGCCCGGCGGCCAGGTGGCCGCCATGTATCCGGAAAAGCTGATCTTCGACATCGCCGGGTTCCCGGTGGTGAAGGGGCGCGACCTGGTGGCGAACCTGGTCGAGCAGGCCGCCACCGTCGGACCGGAGTACCTGCTGGGCGTACGGGCCGAGAAGCTGTCGTACCTCGACGAGCGCCCGGTGCTGGGCCTGGCCGACGGCACCCAGCTGCGCTGTCAGGCCGTGCTCATCACCGCTGGCCTGGGCAGTTTCACGCCTCGGCCGCTGCCGGCGGCGGACGAGTTCGCCGGCGCCGGAGTGCGGTTCTTCGTACCCGACCCGACCGAACTCGCGGGCCAGGACGTCCTGATCGTCGGCGGCGGCGACTCGGCGTTCGACTGGGCGCTGACCCTGCATCCGATCGCGCGTTCGGTCACCCTGGTCCACCGCCGGGACCGGTTCCGGGCCCACGCCGGCACGGTGACCAAGGTACGGGCGCTGCCGATCCGCCTCATCGTCAACGCCGAGGTCGTCCGGCTGCTCGGCACCGACGCCGTCACCGGTGCCGAGGTGGCGGTGCGGGACACCGGGATGGAGACCCTGCCGGTGGACGGCGTGGTGGCCGCCCTGGGTTTCACCGCCGACCTCGGCCCGCTCGCCGAGTGGGGGCTGACGTTGGACCGACGACACATCCTGGTGGACAGCACCATGGCCACCAACCAGCCCCGCGTCTTCGCCGCCGGGGACATCACGGAGTACCCCGGCAAGGTGCGACTGATCGCCACCGGCTTCGGTGAGGCGGCGACCGCGGTCAACAACGCCGCCGTCGCCATCGACCCCGGCGCGCACCTGTTCCCGGGGCACTCCTCGGACGTCGGCTGACCGGGTAGGGGTCGTCAGCGGCGGATCGGGCGTAGCGCCGCGACGCCCACGGCGACCAGGGTCAGGGCGGCGCCCAGCAGTGTGAACGGACCCGGTCGACCGGCCGTCGGCGGCGCGACGAGATCCAGGAGCACCGCGCCGACGACCTGCCCGGCGATCGTCGCCAGGCCCAGCAGCAACACCCCGGTGAACCGGACCACCACGGCGGCCACGGCGATGAAGACGATGCCGATCGGCCCGCCCAGATAGAGCCAGGGCACCGTGGGCCAGGCGCCGTCGGGCAGACCCCGGATCCAGACGTCGACGGCCAGCGCCACCAGCAGGGTCGCCGTGCCGACCGCGAAGTTGACGGTCGTGGCCGTCAGCGCGCTGTCGGAGGCCACCCGGATTCGCCCGTTGACGGCCTGCTGCCAGGCGATCCCGACTCCGGCGAGGGCGGGCAGCACGGCCAGCGCCAGCCGGCCCGGGTTGCCGAGGTGGTCGGCCACGGCGAGCAGCACGGCCAGCACCGTCAACACGGCCCCGGTCAGCCGGAGCGGGCTGACCGGCTGCCGACCGGTCGGTCCCACCCCGGCCCGGTCCACCGCAAGGCTGCTCGCCGACTGGCCGGCGACGACCGCGACGGTGAAGACCGCCACCCCGAGCGCGCCGACCGTGAGCCCCTGGGCCGCCACCAGGACGGCCCCACACACCCCGCCGAGGCACTGCCAGGGCCGTACGCCACCGTTACCCAGCGCGTCCCGCAGGGCCCGCAGCCCGCGCCGGCCCGCGGGCAGCGCCGGAACACCGACCAGCAGGAGCAGGAGGCCGAGCCCGAAGGAGACCACCGCGGCCACGATGCCGTCGTGCAGTCGTACCCCCAGGTCGCCGTTGATCCGGGACTGGACCGCCACCGCGAGGCCCGAGACCACGGCGAGCGCGATTCCGGTGGAGCGGCGGCCGGCCGGGACGGTCGGGCCACCCACCGGCTGGGCCGCGTCCAGGTCCGTGCGGCTCACTCCTGGTCGGCCAGGGGGCGTCCGTCGAAGTCCACCGCCGAGTACAGGGCCAGCTTCTCCAAGCGGTGGTACGAGTCGATCACCCGGATCGTCCCGCTCTTGGAGCGCATCACGATCGACTGGGTGTACGCCCCGCCCGCGCGGTACCGCACCCCGCGCAGCAGGTCCCCCGAGGTGATGCCGGTGGCCACGAAGAAGCAGTTGTCCCCGGTCACCAGGTCGTCGGTGCCGAGCACCCGGTCCAGGTCGTGCCCGGCGTCCAGGGCCTTGCGCCGCTCGTCGGCGTCCCGCGGCCACAGCTTGGCCTGCATCACCCCGCCCATGCACTTGAGCGCGCAGGCCGCCGTGATGCCCTCCGGGGTGCCGCCGATGCCCATCAGCACGTCGACGTCCGACTCGCCGCGGGCGGCGGCGATGGCCCCGGCGATGTCGCCGTCGGAGATGAACCGGATCGCGGCACCGGCCCGGCGGATCTCGTCGACGAGTTCCGCGTGGCGCGGGCGGTCCAGCACGCAGACGTTCACCCCGGACAGGTCGGTGCCCTTGATCCGGGCGATCCGGCGCAGGTTCTCGGCCACCCCGGCATTGATGTCCACCGCGTCCGCGTAGACCGGGCCGACGGCGAGCTTCTCCATGTAGAAGACGGCGCTCGGGTCGTACATGGCGCCCCGCTCGGCAACCGCCAGTACGGCCAGCGCGTTGGGCATGCCCTTGCTCATCAGCGTCGTGCCGTCGATCGGGTCGACCGCCACGTCCACCTCGGGCCCGCTGCCGTCACCGACCTGTTCGCCGTTGAACAGCATGGGGGCGTTGTCCTTCTCGCCCTCGCCGATCACCACGACCCCCCGCATCGGGATCGAGTTGATCAGTTTGCGCATGGCGTCCACGGCCGCGCCGTCGCCGCCCTCCTTGTCGCCCCGGCCCACCCACCGGCCGGCCGCCATGGCGGCGGCCTCGGTCACCCGTACCAGATCCAGTGCGAGGTTGCGGTCCAGGTCCTGCGGGATGCGGGTACGGGTGTTAGTCATGGTGGCTCCTCCTCGCGACGCTGCGGGGTGGCCGGCGGGCACGCGGTGCGATATCGCCGGCTCTGCCTGGAATCCTGGCACGATGGTCATCTGATCGCTGGCTCGGGGCGGTATTGGCGCAGATGACGGCAACCCACTCCGCGCGGCGGCGCCGCTTTCGGGGCTGTCAAGATAGGGGGGTGGACGCCGTTCAGCCTGCCGGTCCCGTCCAGGACGACCGGACAGCAACCGACCCAATCCACTCCGAAGACCCCGGAGCCGGGGCCGGCGGGGGTGATTCGGCCGTTGCGGATGATCCCGAACGGGCCGAGGTGATCCGCACCGCCACCCGGGCCCAGCGGTCCCCCCGGGACATGGCCCTGTCGCTGCTCGTGCTGCTGATCCCGATCACGCTCTTCATCTCGTTCTACCGGATCGTGCTCGACGGCGACGAGCCGATGACCGTCGACACGGCGCAGTCGGTCGCCACGGCCCGGGCGGCGAACCTCTTCCCGGTCCTCGACCCGGCGGACGGGCCCAAGAGCTGGAACCCGGTGAGCGCGAGCTTCCAACGCGGCGATGGCGGCGGCACCCTGCGGATCGGGTACGTGCTGCGCAACGGCAAGGGAGCGCAGCTCGTCGAGAGCAACGTGCCGGCCGAGAAGCTGCTGCCCGCCGAGCTGTCCGCGGCCGGTCGGCCGGAGCGCACCGTCGAGGTCAACGGTCGGGCCTGGCGGTCATACTCGGCCAAACCGGGCGAACGGGCGTTGGTGTTGCTGGAGCCGAACCGGACAGTGATTGTGGTTGGTGCCGTCGGGGAACAAGGGTTGAGCGACTTCGCCGCCGCGCTGCGGGAGGCGGATCGCTGACCGCAGCGACGTCCCGGTCAGGGCCCGTCGCCCCGCCCCCGGCCGCTCCGGCTGCCGGACGACAGCACAGGAGTTGACGTGAAGATCCGACGGTGGAGTGTCGTCGGCGTGACCGCCGCGATGCTCGTTCCCGGTCTTACCGCCTGCAAGCAGCCCGGTGCCGAGTCGAACGCGTCATCCTCGCCGTCGACCACGGCCGGTGCCTCCGCGTCGGCCGGCGCCGCGTCGGGCGTTCCCACTGACGCGAAACAGGCACTGCTCGACTCGACGAGGGAGATCGGCAACGGCAACTTCCGGTTCGACCTCGCGGCCGACCAGACCTCGGTCAGCGGCGTGGTACACAAGCCGAGCCGTGGGGCCGAGCTGCGGACCGCGCTCGGCGGCCCCGGGTCGGACCTGGCGATGAACTTCGACCTGATCTACATCGAGCCGGACAGCTGGGTGAAGGTCACCTTCAACGGCCAGGCCGCGGACAGTGTTCCGGCGCTGAAGAACTACGCCGGCAAGTACATGCACCTCGACCCGACCAGGGCGAGCGGCGTCCGTGACCTGAAGTTCGACTTCGATCAGCTCGACCCGGCCGGAAGCGAGGCGCTCACCAAGGCCGTGGTGGACGTCAAGCAGAGCGGTACGAGGGAATACTCCGGCACGATCGACCTCACCAAGGCCACCGACGCCCGGATGATCAACCAGGCGCTGCTCTCGGCGCTCGGCCCGAAGGCGAGTGCTCTGCCGTTCACGGCCAGCCTCGACCCGCAGGGCCGGCTGAGCAAGCTCACCATCCAGGTTCCGGCCACCGCCCAGACCAAGCCACAGTCGCTCGCGGTGACCTACTCCGACTACGGTGCCGCCACGGCGCCGCAGAAGCCGCCGGCGGGCCAGATCCAGGAAGCGCCTCCGGAGCTGTACAAGCTGTTCAACCGCTGATCTCCCACCGGTCCGGCCGTGGTGTTGCCTCGGCCGGACCGGCTCGGTCCGCGGTCTGCCTGACCGGCCGGTTTCGTGCCTCGACTCGCCGGACCGGGGCCGTGTGGAGTCCTGCCGGACCGGCCGTTTTTCGTGCCTCGGCTGGCCCGGACCGGGGCCGTCGCGGGGCGGGTTACTCCGGTCCGGACTGGCGGGCCGCCTCGATCCGTTCCCGGGCGCCGTCCAGCCAGTGCTGGCAGATCCCGGCCAGCTTCTCGCCGCGTTCCCACAGCGCCAGCGACTCCTCCAGCGAGGTGCCACCGGTCTCCAGGCGCTCGACCACCGACGCGAGTTCGGCGCGGGCCTGCTCGTAGCTCAGCCGCTCGTCCGGCTCGGTCCTGTTCGTCTTCTGCTCAGCCATGGCGGTCCCATCTCAACACACCGCCGCTCGGCGCCCGGTACGCCTCCCTCACGCCGCGCCGCCGAGCGCGCTTCCGTGCGCCGCGCCGCCGAGCGCGCCTTCCGTGCGCCGCGCCGCCGAGCGCGCTTCCGTGCGCCGCGCCGCCGAGCGTCCCTTCCGTGCGCCGCGCCGCCGAGCGCACCTCCCTCGCGCCGCGCCTTCCGTCCGCCGATGCACCCTACTGACGCTGGCAGGTCCCTCAAACGGTCAGCGTGGGCAGACTCTCACTGAGAGTGAAGACCGGTCGATCTTGCCCCCTCACATCTCCGTCCTTTGCAATGCTTCCCCCAGGGCTACAGCAACAACGAGTAATCCTCACCCCTGTTCGGGGCAGGACAACAATCAAGCATTTCGGCAGCTCAGTGCGGTGTTGCCTGGAGGGAAGCATTGCAAAGCGAAAGAACATCCGAAAGAGGAGCCGCTGACAAGAACACTTAGCGTAATCGGCGTGACTCAAGTAGGCATCGTCACCCATCGTGACGGCTAGGGTCGGCGGCTGCCTCTGCGGTCCGGTGAGCCTCCGCCTCAGCGCCCCAGCCCTTCGGCGCCTCAGCGTCTCAGCGCCTCAGCCCTTCGGCGCCTCAGCGCCTCAGCGTTGCGCCGTGCGGTCAGCCGTCGACGGTGGCCGACAGTTCACCCTCGGCGAGGCGTACCCGGAGTTGGTCGCCCTTGTCGACCTCGGCGGCGACCCGCACGACCTGCCCGTCAGCGCGCTGGACGATGGCGTACCCCCGGTCCAGGGTGGCGGCCGGCGACAGCGCGCGGAGCTGGGCCAGGGTGTGTCGCAGGTCGGCCTCGGCGGCCGCCAGCCGATGGTCCAGGCACCGCCGGCCGCGGTCGCGCAGGGCCGCGACCTCGACGGCGCGCTGCTCGACCATCACCTGCGGTCGGGCCAGTACCGGCCGGGAGCGCAGCCCGTCCAACCGGTGCCGCTCGCGGTCCAGGAACCCGACGACGGCCCGGTCGAGCCGCTGCCGGGCCTGGCGGATCAGGCGTAGCTCGTCGCCCAGGTCCGGCACGATCCGCTTGGCGGCGTCGGTGGGGGTGGAGGCGCGGACGTCCGCCACGTAGTCGACCAGCGGTGCGTCGGTCTCGTGGCCGATGGCGCTGACCACCGGGGTACGGCAGGCGAAGACCGCTCGGCAGAGTGCCTCGTCGGAGAAGGGCAGCAGGTCCTCCACCCCGCCGCCGCCCCGGGCCAGGACGATCACCTCGACGCTGTCGTCGGCGTCCAGCACCTTGAGCGCGTCGATGATCTGCGGCACCGCCGTGGGACCCTGCACCGCGACGTTGACGATCCGGAACTCCACCGACGGCCAGCGGCGCCGGGCGTTGGTGAGCACGTCGCGTTCCGCGGCCGAGGCCCGGCCGGTGATCAATCCCACCCGGCCGGGCAGGAACGGCGGGCGCCGCTTGCGGGCGCGGTCGAAGAGCCCCTCGGCGGCGAGCAGCTTCTTGAGTTTCTCCAGCCGGGCCAGCAACTCACCCAGGCCGACCTGGCGGATCTCATCGGCCCGCAGGCTGAGTGTGCCCCGGGCGGCGTAGAACTCGGGCCGGGCGTGCAACACGACCCGCGCTCCCTCGCGCAACTCCGGAGCACCGAGGTCGAGCACATCCCGGTTGGTGGTGACGGTGAGGCTGAGGTCCGCCGAGGGGTCACGCAGGGTGAGGAACACCGTCGCGGCGCCGGGCCGCCGGCTGATCTGGGCCACCTGGCCGTCGACCCACACCCAGCCGAGCCTGGCGATCCACGCGCTGACCTTCTGGCTGACCACCCGGACCGGCCACGGCTGCTCGGAACTGCTGGGCGGGATGTCAGGTGCGGCCACCCGGCCAGCCTACGGCTCCGCCCTCGAGTCACGATTGATCATGAAGGTGGCGGCCATGTCGTCGGCGTGTCGCGGAGCTAACTTCATGATCAACAAGACGGCGCCGGGGAGAAACGTAGGATGGGGTACGTGACCGAGGCTCAGGCGACATCCCGGACTGGAAAGCGCGTGCTCCTGGCGAATCCCCGCGGCTACTGCGCGGGGGTTGACCGGGCGGTGCAGACCGTCGAAGAGGCGCTCAAGCTCTACGGCGCACCGATCTACGTACGCAAGCAGATCGTGCACAACAAGCACGTCGTGTCGACCCTGGAACAACGCGGCGCGATCTTCGTGGAGGAGAACGAGGAGGTCCCCGAGGGGGCGATCGTGATCTTCTCGGCGCACGGCGTCGCTCCGGAGGTGTACGAACAGGCGCGGAGCAGGTCGTTGCGGGCGATCGACGCGACCTGCCCGTTGGTGACGAAGGTCCACCAGGAGGCCCGCCGGTTCGCCGCCGAGGACTACGACATCCTGCTCATCGGCCACGAGGGCCACGAGGAGGTCATCGGTACCGCCGGCGAGGCACCCGCACACATCCAGCTGGTGGACGGCCCCGACGACGCCGACAAGATCACCGTCCGGGACCCGGAGAAGGTGGTGTGGCTGTCCCAGACCACGCTGTCCGTGGACGAGACGCTGGAGACGGTCGCCCGGCTCAAGCGGCGGTTGCCGATGCTCCAGTCCCCGCCCAGCGACGACATCTGCTACGCCACCTCGAACCGGCAGCATGTGGTCAAGCAGATCGCCCCGGACTGCGACGTGGTGATCGTGGTGGGCTCGCGTAACTCCTCCAACTCGGTACGCCTGGTCGAGGTGGCCCTCGACGCCGGGGCCCGCGCCGCACACCTGATCGACTACGCCACCGAGATCTCCGACGAGTGGCTGGCGGGCGTCGGCACGGTCGGTGTGACCTCCGGCGCGAGCGTGCCCGAGGACCTGGTCCGGCAGGTGCTCGACCGCCTGGCCGAACGCGGCTTCACGGACGTGGCCGAGGTGACCACCGCGGACGAGCACCTGACGTTCGCGCTGCCCCGGGAGCTCAAGCGGGACATGAAGGCCGCGGCGGGGAACGCCGGACCCGGCCACGCCGTCAGACCGGTATGACCAGAGCCACCTGGACAGCCGCCTCCCTCGTCGCCGCCTGCCTCGCGCTGTCGGCATGCGGCACAGGTACCCCGGAGTCGTCGAGCGGATCCGGTGGGACACCGGCGACCACCATCCCGGCCAGCCCCACCGGCGAACTCTCCCCGTCCGGTGATCCCGCCCCGAGCGGTGCTCCGAGCGATCCACCCGTGTCATCGCCGCGCCCCATGCACCCGCCGCGCAGGACCACCCCGCCCCGGTCGCTGGTCCCGGCCCGACCCCCCGGCGGCCCCACCACGCTGACCGGGACCGTGTCGGCGGGCGTCGAGGGCAACTGCCTGCTGTTGAACGGCTACCTGCTCGTCGGCGGCCCCCGGGACGTGCTCCGGCCGGGCACCCGGGTCACCGTGGTCGGCGAGGTGAGCGCCGACATGATGACGACCTGTCAACAGGGCACCCCGCTGGTGGTGGAGAGCGCCCGACGGTCCTGACCGGACCCGGCGCCGGCGTCCGACCGGGTCTCAGGCCGACGCCTGACCGGATCCTGCGTCGGCGTCGGTTCGGGGGCCCGGGCCGACGTCGGTTCGGGAACTAGCCGGGGGATTCCGGCGGCGGCACGAGGTCCGGACGGCCCGCCACCCCGGTCGCCGGTGGTCGGTCGACCAGCGCCGGCCGCTGTTCGACCAGCGCCGGTGTCGGCGGCTGGTCCATCACCTCCGAGCCCTGGCGGCGGCCCACCGGCTCCGAGCCCCTGAGCTGGTTGACCGGTTCCAGCACCTGGGGCTGGTCGACCAGTTCCGGAGCCTGCGGCTGGCGCGGCGCCACCTCCACCTGGGGCGGCGGGTCCAGCTCGTCGCCGGAGACGCCGAGGTCGGCCAGCTTCCGCGCGCTGACCAGCACCCGTGCCTCCAGCGAGCCGACCGCCCGGTTGTACGCGGTCACCGCTCCGCCCAGCGCGTTGCCGAGCCGGGTCACATGATCGCCCAACGTGGACAACCGGCCGTACAGCTCGCGGGCCAGCTCGTGCACCGCCACGGCGTTGCGGGCCAACGCCTCCTGGCGCCAGGCGTAGGCGACCGTCCGCAGCAGGGCGACCAGGGTGGCGGGGGTGGCCAGCACCACGTTCCGGGTGAAGGCGTGCTCCAGCAGCGTCGGATCCCGTTGCAGGGCCACGTCGAGGAACGGGTCGGCCGGCACGAACAGCACCACGAACTCCGGCGTCGCCGGGAAGGCCGCCCAGTAGGACTTCGCGGCCAACGCGTCCACATGGGACCGCAAGGCGCGGGCGTGCGCGTCGAGCCGCTCGTCCCGGCCCCGCTCGTCGCGGGCCTCCATCGCCGACAGGTACGCGTCGAACGGCGCCTTGGCGTCGACCACCACCGAGCGGCCACCGTGCAGCCGGACCACCAGATCGGGGCGGACCACACCCGCACCGTCGACGCTGGCGGTGACCTGCTCGGCGAAGTCGCAGTGCTCCAGCATGCCGGCGGCCTCGACGATCCGCCGGAGCTGGTGCTCGCCCCACCGGCCGCGTACCTGCGGGGCACGCAGCGCCGCCACCAACTGCTTCGTCTCGGTACGCAGCTCGCCGGAGACCGAGTTCATCGCCCGGACCTGCTCGCGCAGCTCGGCGTACGCGTCGACCCGGTCGCGTTCCAACTCGGCGACCCGTTGCTCGTACCGGCGCAGGCTCTCGTGCAGTGGTGCGACCGCGCGGGCCACCGCCTCCTGGGACTGGGCGGTCGCCTCGTACGACAGGGCCCGCATGGACTGCTCCAGCCGGCCCTCGCCGTCCCGGGTGGCCCGCAGGGTGGCATCCAACCGGGCGACCTGGGCGGCCGAGCGGGCATTCGCGGCGAACCAGCCCAGCGCGGCACCGACCGCGAGGCAGGTCACCACCACGACCACCGTCGAGACGTCCATCCCGGTTAGCTTGCCAGCCGCGTACGACGGGACACGGGTGGGTACCGTCAAAACATGGAGGGTGTCCTGCTGGTTGTGCTGATTCTGATGCTTGGGGGTGCGTACGTGTTCTGGCGGCGATGGGGCAGGTCGCGGGAGGCCGAGGCGCTGGCCGACGCCCGCGCCGAGGCGCAACGCTGGTACGAGCGGCTCGGCGGGCAGTTGATGAATCTGCACGGCGACGAGCCGGCGGTCAAGCAGGCCCTGGTGGACGCGGGGGAGCGGTACAACGCGGCCGGCAGCCAGCTGGAGCAGGCCAGGACGCTGCGCCAGTTCGAGCTGGCCCGGGAGACCGCGCTGGAGGGGTTGACCTACATCCGGGCCGCCCGCACGGCGATGGGCATCGACCCGGGTCCCGAACTGCCGCCGCTGGCCGCCGCGCGCGGTGCCGGGCGCCTCACCAAGGAGCGTGAGGTGAACGTGCAGGGGCAGACGTTCCGGGCCGGTCCGCAGCCGGGCCAGGCGACCCCGTACTACTACCCGGGTGGCCAGTACCAGGGCCGGCCGGTGCCGGCTGGCTGGTACTCCACCCCGTGGTGGAAGACCGCCCTGGGCGCCGGGGCCGGGGTGATCGGCGGCATTCTGATCGCCGACGCGCTGTTCTCCCCGGCGTTCGCCGATCCCGGGTACGGCTACGGGGCCGGCTACCAGGAGGGTTTCAACGACGGCTTCGGCGACGGCCAGGACGCCGGCGACGGTGACGGCGGCGGTGCTGACGGCGGCGGTGGTGACGGCGGTGGTGACGGCGGTCAGGACCTCGCCGACCCCGGCGGTTGGGACGGCGGGGACAGCGGTGGCGGCTGGGACAGCGGAGACACCGGTGGCGGCTGGGACGGTGGCGACTTCGGTGGCGGTGGCGGTGGCGACTGGGGTGGTGGCGACTTCGGCGGAGGCGACTTCGGCGGGGGTGATTTCTAGGATCATCCCGCGTCGATCATGGGCTTCACCGCGAACCCGCCGCCGGAGATGGCGCGGTAGAGCCCATGGTCGACCGTGCCGGGGCGCGGAGGGTGAGGTCCTGTCCTGCGGGCAGCCGGTCGGTGGATGGTAGGGCCTACCGGATGGTTTCCGGGGGATCACCAGGGCAGAGTCGAGCAGGTGAGCGCGCAGACTGCAACCGTTGAACCGACGTACCCCGGACGTGGTGGCCCGGCCCGGGCCTGGCTGGTCGGTCTCGCGACCGCGGCCATCGCGGTCGGGATGGTGACGGCCGTCGCCCAGTCGGTCGGCCGGTTCCACTGGTGGGCCGGGTTCATCCTGACGCCGGGCGCCGTGATCGCGGCCGCCAGCGCCCCCCTGCTGGTCCGCGGCGGCAGCCGGGCGGTCGTCGGGTACGTGGTGGCCTGCCTGGGCGCGCTCGTCTTCGTCGTCGGCACCCTGCTGATGCTGGGCGCCATGGGCTTCGGTTGGCCACTGATGATCAGTGTTCCGGCCCTGGCCGTGACCGGCACGTATCTGTGGCGGCACGATCATCCGCTGCTGCGGGCGCTGCACCGGACGGTCGCGATGCTCGGACTGGTGGTGGCCGGTCTCGGAGCGACGTTCCTGCTGCTGCACGCGGGCTGGATCCACCTGCGGCCCGGCTGGTGGGGGGCGTTCAACATGGCGGCCGGACTGGTGATCGCGGCCAACGGCATCGAGGCGGCGCGGTACCGGATGCCGTACCGCACCTCGGCGGTTACCCTGGCCTTCGGTCCGGCGGTGGTCACGTTCCTGCTCGGCCTGCGCTTCCTGCGCGGCTTCTGAACCGGGCACCCTGAGACCTCGCTGCGCCGTGGGATCTCGCTGCACCGTGGACGAGGTTAACCGGGGGCCCTTCCTATACAAAAAGCGATAACAAGGTGCCCTTCCTTTCGTCACACCAGGCTGTCGCGCCACTGCTGGTGCAGGGCCGCGTACCGGCCGCCGGTGCCGACCAGGTCGGCGGGGGAACCGTCCTCGACGATGCGGCCCTGTTCGAGCACGAGGACGCGGTCGGCGATCTCCACCGTCGAGAGCCGGTGCGCGATCACCAGGGCGGTCCGTTCGTGCAGGATGGTGCGCAGCGCGTGCTGCACCAGCCGCTCGCTCGGCACGTCCAGCGCCGAGGTGGCCTCGTCCAGGATCAGCACCGCCGGGTCGGCGAGGAAAGCCCGGGCGAACGCCACGAGCTGTCGTTGCCCGGCGGAGAGCCGGCCGCCGCGCCGGTGGACGTCCGTCTCGTAGCCGTCCGGCAGGGCCCGGATGAAGTCGTCCGCCCCGATCGCTCTGGCCGCCGCCGCGATCTGCTCGTCCGTCGCGTCGGGCCGGCCGAACCGGATGTTCTCGGCCACGGTGCCGGAGAACAGGTGGGTCTCCTGGGTGACCATCACGACCGCCCGCCGCAGGTCGCTCTCGGAGATCCGGCGCAGGTCCACGCCGTCGAGCGAGACGGTCCCGCTCGTCGGGTCGTAGAACCGGGACACCAGCTTGGCGATTGTCGACTTTCCGGCCCCGGTGGCGCCGACCAGCGCCACGGTCTGCCCGGCCGGCACCGTCAGCTCCAGCTCGGGCAGGATCGGCGTGTCCGGCCGGTAGCCGAAGGCCACCGACCGGAACTCGATCCGGCCCCGGCCCCCGCCCGACCCGGTCGGCAGCGCGATGGGCTGCTCGGGTTCGGGCACCGCGGGCTTCTCGTCGAGTACGCCGGAGAGCTTCTCCAGGGCGGCGGTGGCCGACTGGAGCGAGTTGTAGAACTGGCTGAGTTCCTGCATGGGCTCGAAGAACCGGCGCAGGTAGAGCAGGAACGCGGCGAGCACGCCGACGCCCATCTGGCCGTGCAGCACCCGGGACCCGCCGTAGGTGAGCACCACCGCGATGGTCACGTTGCCGATCACCTTGATGCCCGGCGAGTACTTGGCGAGCAGCCGGAAGGCGTGCAGGTTCGCCGTGCGGTAGTCGTCGTTCACCGCGTCGAAGATCTGCTGGTTGCGTGGTTCCCGGCGGAACGCCTGCACCGCGCGGATGCCGCCCAGCGACTCCACGAAGTGGACGATCACCAGCGCGATCGCCTCCCGGGTGCGCCGGTACGCCTGCGCCGACGCCCGGGCGAACCAGATCGACAGCCCGAGCAGGAACGGGAAGGCCAGCAGGGTCACCAGGGCCAGCGGCGCGTCCAGCCAGAGCAGGATGCCGGCCACCGAGACGATGGACAGGGCCGCCAGCACGAGGTCGTCGATGCCGCCGTCGGCGAGTTCGGCGATCGAGTCCATGTCGCTGGTCAACCGGGCCACCACCCGGCCCGAGGTGTACCGCTCGTGGAACCCCACCGAGAGCCGCAGGAAGTGGTCGTAGACCCGGCGGCGCAGGTCGAACAGGACGGCCTGACCGATCCGGGCGGACAGCGTGAGGAAGCCGCGCTTACCGGCGTAGTCCGCCACGGTGGCCACCACGAACGCCGCGGCGATCATGGTGAGTGGACCCCAGTCGCCGGCCCGGAGCGGCCCGATGGCCCGGTCGATGCCGAGCATCACGAGGTACGGCCCCGCCATGGCCGCGGCGTTCTGGACGAGCAGCAGCACCACGGTGACCGCGAGCAACCGCCGGTGCGGACGCAGCAGCGACCGCAGCAGCGCCCGGCTGCGCGACCGGAGCAGCTCCACCGCCGGGGCGCTGGTGTCCTCGGCGGCGGTGCGGTCGGCGTCGACCTCCACCGCCCGACCCCGCCAACGTTCGAGGTCGAGGCTGCCGTCGGCCGAAGCGGACACGGCCGGTGCGGAGGCAGGTGGCACGTCGAGCGTCATGACCGGGCCAACCCCCACTCGCCGGCCTGCGCCGGGGTGTTCCCGGCGTCCTCGCCAACGGCGGTCGGGCTGTTCTCGGCGCCGGTCGGGGTGTTCGGGGCCTCCTCGTCGGTGGCGGCCAGCACCGCCCGGTACGCCGGCACGTTGGCCAGCAACTCCGAGTGGGTGCCGACGGCGGTGATCCGGCCGTGTTCCAGCAGCGCCACCCGGTCGGCCAGCGACACGGTCGACGGCCGGTGCACCACGACCAGCGCGGTGGTGCCGCGCAGCACCCGGGCCAGGGCCTGCTCCACGAGCGCCTCGGTGTGCACGTCGAGCGCGGAGAGCGGGTCGTCCAGCACGAGCACCCGGGGCCGACCGAGCACCGCGCGAGCCAGCGCGAGCCGTTGCCGCTGCCCACCGGACAGGGACAGCCCCTGCTCGCCGATCCGGGTGGACAACCCCCAGGGCAGGTCGTACACGAAGTCCGCCTGGGCCACCGCCAGCGCCGCGCGGACCTCGTCCTCCTGGGCGTCGGACCGGCCGAGGGTCAGGTTCTCCCAGACCGACATCGAGAACAGCGTCGGTTCCTCGAACGCCGCGCCCACGACGTGACGCAGCGCGTCGAGCCGGATGTCCCGGACGTCCCGGCCGTCCAGCAGGAGCCGCCCGCCGGTCACGTCGTGCAGCCGGGGCAGCAGGGACAGCAGGCTGGTCTTTCCGCTGCCGGTCGCACCCACGATCGCCACGGTCTCGCCGGGCTCGATCGTCAGGTCGACACCGCGCAGCACCGGTTCTGACGTACCGGGGTAGCTGAACCGGACGCCCTCGAACCGGATCGCGCCGGCGGTGTCGGCCGGGTCGACCGCCACCGCGCCGGGCCGGTCGACGATCGCCGGCCGGGTGTCCAGCACCTCCTGGATCCGATCGGCCGCCGTCATCGCCTCCTGGCCGTTCGCGATGATCCAGCCCAGCGACTCGACCGGCCAGACCAGCATCAGCTGGAGCGAGACGAACGCGACGAGGTCGCCGATGGTGAGCGCGCCACGGGCCGCGGCGATGGTGCCGGCGACCAGGATGGCCGACATGGTCAGGTTGGGCACCAGGTCGAATTCGGCCGACGTGCGGGCCAGCAGCCGGCCCTTGCCCACGGCTGTCTCCCGCAACTCGCGGGCGCTGCCGGCGAACCGGCGGGCCATCTGCGGATGGCGGCCGTACGCCTTGATCGTGCGCAACCCCTGCGCGGACTCCTCCACCAGCGTCGCGACGTCGCCGAGCTGGTCCTGCATCCGCCGGGACGCGGTGAGGTAGTACCGGGTGAACCGCCGGCTGACCAGGAACAGCGGGACCGCGCTGGCACCCACCACCAGACCGAGCGGCCAGTTGAGCCCGATCAGCAACGCCACCACCGTGACGTAGGTGAGCAGGTTGACGATCAGGAAGATCAGGCCGAACGAGAGGAAGCGACGGATCACCGAGAGGTCGCTGGTGACCCGGGACAGTAGCTGGCCGGACTGCCACCGGTCGTGGAAGCCGATCGGCAGCCGTTGCAGGTGTGCGTAGATCTCGGTGCGGATGGCCGCTTCCATGCCCATGGCCGCCGACGACTGCACCCAGCGCCGGATGAAGATCAGCAGCGCCTCGATCAGGCCCAGCGCCAGGGCCAGGCCGCCCAGCCAGAGCAGCCCGGCCCGGTCGCGGTGGGCGATCGGTCCGTCCACCACCCGGCGGACCACCAGCGGTACCGCGATGCCCGCGCCGGTGGACGCGAGCGCGGCAAGCACCAACCAGGCGAGCTGGCCGGCGTACGGGCGTACGTACCGGCGCAGCCGCCACAGGTTGTGTGTGGGATGCCGCCTTCCGGCCACCCGTCCCGAGTCACGGGGGTCGCGAGCGGCAGGCACGTTCCGACCGTACCGGTCAGGAACAACCCTCCGTGAGTCAGGTTGTCGTCAACCGCCGCTCGTGACCGAGAAGCCACTTTTTCACCGGTAGTCCCCAGCGGTAGCCGCCCAGAGTTCCATCGGTGCGCAGCACCCGGTGGCAGGGGACGAAGAGCGCGACGGCGTTCTGCGCGCAGGCCCCCGCCGCCGCCCGGACCGCCCGGGGCCGGCCGGACAGCTCGGCGAAACCGGTGTAGGTCACCGGCTGGCCGGGCTTGACCAGGCGCAGCGTCCGCCAGGCGTGGTCCCGGAACTCGCCGCCGGTGTGCTGCCGGACCGGTACGTCGTCAAGCGCGCCGAGGTCACCGTCCAGGTAGGCGGCGACGGCGTGGCCGACCGGCCCGCCGTCCGGGGCCGGGCTGACGGGCCCACGCAGGCTGGGATGGACGAGCGCGAGCAACGGTTCGGTCGCGGTGGTGAACCCGGCAGCCCGCACCGCGCCGTCGGGATCGACCAGCACGGTGAACGGGCCGGTCGGCGTGTCGATGGTGCTGCTGGTCAGGGCATCCATGTTGCTCTCCCAAGGGTTCGGTGTCCGGGTCATTCCGCGCGCCAGAGCCGTACGACGGCGTACGAACGCCACGGTCGCCATCGGCGCGCGGCTTGGTCCAGCCCGACCGGGTCGCTGGGCAGGGCGAGCGTCGCGGCGCCCCGGCGGACGCCCAGGTCGGTGGGCAGGAACGCGTCCGGGTCGCCGATCGCCCGCATGGCGACGTAACCGGCGGTCCAGGGGCCGATTCCGGGCAGCGCGCTGAGCCGGGCGACGGCCTCGGCGCGGTCGCCGCCCGGCTCCAGGTCCAGTTCGCCGCTGGCGCAGGCCCGGGCGACCGCCCGGATCGTCTCCCGCCGGGCGGTAGGCATCCGGAACGCCGTGTCGGGCAGACAGAGAACCTGTTCGGGGCTGGGAAACGCGACCAGTCCGGCGTCGTTCGGGCCATCGGCATCGGCATCAAGGGGGGCGGCGGCATCGAGGGCGGCGGCATCGAGGGCGGCGGCGGTCAACCGGGCCAGCACGGTCCGGGCACCGGCCACCGAGACCTGTTGCCCGACGATCGCCCGGACCGCCATCTCGAAGCCGTCGACGGCGCGGGGCACCCGTACCCCCGGCTCACGCTCCACCACGGCGGCGAGCGCCGGATCGGCGGCCAGCGTGGTGTCGACGGCCACCGGGTCGGCGTCCAGGTCCAGCAACCGTCGGCAGCGCGCCACCGCCGGTGCCAGGTCGCGGACATCCGCCAGCCACAGCGTCGCGGTCACGTACCCGGATCGCGGGGTCAGCGCGATCCGGGCGGGGCCGTGCGGCAGGCGCAGGCCCCGCCGGTACGTACCGGCGGTCACCTCCTCCACCCCCGGCACCGCGCGGAGCGCGAGAAAGTCCAGCAGCGCGCCCGCGTGCAACGGCGGCCGGTACGCGAGCCGCAGCGAGATCGTCCCCGGCCGGGCGCCCCCGAAGCCGGCGCGATCGGCGGTCCCGGCGTCCCAGGCGGCGGTCCCGGCGTTCGGGGTGGCGGTCGCGGCGTTCGGGGTGGCGGTCCGGCCGTTCGGGGCGGCGGTGTCGGCGCCCGGGGTCGCGGCCGAACCGGTGGGTCGGCGCCGGGCCCGGAGCTGGGACGGCGCGACGGCGTACACCTCGCGCATCGTGTCGTTGAACTGCCGCACGCTGCCGAAGCCGGCCGCGAAGGCGATCTCGGCGAGCCCGAGATCCGTCGTCTCGACCAGTATCCGGGCGGTCTGCGCCCGCTGCGCGCGGGCCAGGGCCAGCGGGCCGGCGCCCAGCTCGGCGGTGAGCAGCCGGTGCAGGTGCCGCTCGGTGTAGCCCAACCGGGCGGCCAGGCCCGGAACGCCGGCCCGGTCCACGATGCCGTCGGCGATCAGCCGCATGGCCCGGCCGACCAGATCGCCCCGGACGTCCCACTCCGGCGAGCCGGGGGAGGCGTCCGGGCGGCAGCGCCGGCAGGCCCGGAAGCCGGCCCGTTGCGCGGCGGCCGAAGACGGATAGAAGCGGACGTTCCGTCGCTTCGGCGTGGTGGCCGGGCAGGACGGCCGGCAGTAGATGCGGGTGGTGGTCACGGCGGTGAAGAACCAGCCGTCGAACCGCAGGTCGCGACTGTCGACCGCGCGGTAACACCGTTCGAAGTCCAGGTCCACACCGCAATACTGCCCCCCACCCCCTCCCACAGCTGGCGGGATTCAGACCTCACGATCACCCCACCCCGCTGATCACCCCCACCCCCACCCCCACCCCCACCCCCACCCCCAC
>NZ_JBTIXF010000096.1:0-18113 GCF_055793945.1 Plantactinospora sp. A48
CCCACACGGACAAAGCGTTCTCCCCCCCTTCTTCCCCCCTAAATGTCCCCACTTCTCCATTCCCCTGCCTTTTCCAGCCCCCCCCCCGCCCGAGGCTAGCCCCCCCGGGGCGCCCCCGGCCCGACGCGTCAGGCCCCGGAACCGGTTCGCAGGTGCCGCACGAGCTGCCGACAGACCCCGGTCAACCCGGCACGGACCGCCGGGTCGGTCACCGTGCCGTCCGGTCCGACGGCGTCCCGACCGACCGGAAGGCGGACGCACGCCGACTCAACCACCACCGCGCTCACGTAACCCAACACGGTGACCAGGGTCGCCAGCGCCCCCTCCCCCCGTCCCGGATTCGCCACGTTGATCCACGCGACCGGCTTGTCGTACAGCTCGCCGCCGCCCACCGTCCAGTCGAGCAGGTTCTTCAGGCTGCCGGGCAGGGTCCCGGCGTACTCCGGGGTGCAGAACAGCACCGCGTCGGCGGCGGCCAGCCGCTGCCGCAGCTCGGCCACCGAAGCGGGCAGGCGGTCCCCGTCGTCCTCCGGGTTGAACGCGGGCAGGTCGGACAGCCCTTCGTACAGGACGGCCACCACCTCCGGCGGCGCGACGGCCGGTACGGTCCGCAGCGTGGCCGTGTTGGTGGAGGCCCCTCGGGTACTCCCCGACACCAGCAGGATCCGGACCGGATCATCCATCGCCGTGCCTCCCCGTCCCCAACGGATGCTCTCCGAGAGCAAGTAGACCATTCCCCTTCGGCGCTGGCTGCGCGGCGGCCGATGACCTCGGTGGATCCCGGCCCGGTCCGCTCCCGCCGGTGCCCCTCGCCGGTCGCCCGCGCGCTCGATGTGACCGATCCGGTGTCCCAACCAGTCATCACCGGTGAAGCACACCGAACCACGGGAGATAACAATGGACCAGCACCTGCGACCGCTCTTCGACCGAGCCCTCGCCGACGAGCCCCCGCCGCCGGGCGACCTGGCCGACCAGGCGATGGCCAGCGGGTCCGGCCTGCGCCGCCGACGGCGCCGACGGCTGGTGACCGGGGTGGTCGCCATCGCGGCGCTGGGCGCGGTGAATCTCGCGGTCGGGCTGAACCGATCGGCGCCGCCGGAGACCGTGTCGGCGGGATTCGCGATGCGGATCAACCCGGCCTGTCACTCACCGGCCCGGGCCAGCGCCACCGACGTCTCCGTGTTCCTCGCCAGAACGGTCACCGCCGAGCAGCGCACCGCGGTGGCCGGCCTGGCGCGCACGGACCCGGCCGTCAGGATTGTGATCTACGAGAGCCGCGAGACCGCGTACGCGAGATTCAAGAGGCTCTACGCGGACGATCCGGATCTGGTCGCCGCTGTCCAGCCCAGTCAGCTGCCGGAGGCGTTCCGGATCAAACTGGACCCGCCGTCCCGGTTCGCCGAACTGGCCCCTCGCCTCCGACGGATGCCGGGAGTCGACGAGGTCATCGGCAGTTCGTGCCCGACCGACACGAACGTCTGGCAGGCCAACTGATGGCCGACGCGAGGACCACGCCGGGCCCGGGATCGCCCCGGGACGCCCGTACCGGACTGCTGGGACGGTGGGGGGTGGCCCGGCGGCGCGAGCAGACCGCCCGGCAGGCGGAGTTCACCGCGTTCGTCGAGGCCACCGCACCGACGCTGCGGCGTACCGCCTACCTGATGTGCCGGGACTGGCACCTCGCCCAGGACCTCACCCAGACCACCTTCGCGAAGATGTACGCGAACTGGGATCGGATCCGGCGCACCGCCAACCTGGGCGCGTACAGCCGACGGGTCCTGCTGAACGCCGTCTTCGACCAGTGGAAGCGCCGGAGCGACACCGAACTCGTCCTGGCTGAGCCGCCCGAGACATCGGCTCGACGACCCGACGACAACCTGGAACTGCACGTCGCCCTGCTGGGAGCCCTGGCCACCCTGCCGGTCCGGGACCAGGCCATCGTGGTGCTGCGACACTGGGAGGATCAGAGCGTCGAGGCGGTGGCCGAGATCCTCAACGTCTCCGTGTCGGTGGTGAAGACCCAGAACGCCCGTGCGCTCGGCAGGCTGCGGGCGGTGCTGGGTGAGGACTTCATCCGGATCTGATCCCACCATCGTCAATCGACAGACCGCCGCCAATCGATCCGCCGGCCACAGTCGACCCGCCGTCGCCGTTCGGCGCCAACCGCGCCGACGGCAGTCGGCTTTCCGACACACAATCTGGAGGTTGCCACCGATCACGGCGTGATGAGTGGTTCTCGTATTCGCTACGGTGCCGCTCAGTCATTCCGAATTCGGCGGGAGAAGATCATTACCAGTCGGAACGCCCCGGAGCGCGCGTTCACCGCTGCGGACATCAGCCGGGCCCGCAAGGAAGGGTACGCGCGCTTCTCCGGGTGGGGCCTGCGAAGCCTGCCAACCGCCCTCAGTGAACTCGGGGACCTGGAACGCCTCTACCTCATCCACAACGAACTGGAGAGCCTGCCACCGGGCATCGGCCACCTGATAAACCTCTGCGAGCTGGACGTCCGAAGCAACCGCCTGACCTCGCTACCCCGGGAGATCGGCGAGCTGCAGCACCTCGAAGAGCTCTACCTGGATGACAACCGGATCAGCTCCCTGCCCGCGGAGATCGGCAGACTGGCACGACTGCGCGAACTCGACCTCGACGGGAACGAGCTCCGGACCCTCCCGCCGGAGCTGTTCCGGCTCCGCGAACTCGAACAGCTCGACCTGCGGAACAACCGGCTCTCCCACATCCCCCCGGAGATCTGCCGGCTCACCAACCTGCGCCGGCTGTACCTGAGCAACAACCAGATCAGGGAGATCCCGCCGGAGATCGGCCTGTTGACGAAGCTCGACAAGCTCGAACTGGACGGAAACCAGATCAGCGAGTTGCCTCGGGAAATGGCGCAACTCCTCGGCCGGTCGATCTCGCTGTCCATCTCGCGGAATCCACTGTCGGATCCGTTGCCCGATCTCCTTCCCCGAGGGCTCGACGCCGTCGCGGCGTACCTGCGAAGCCTGGAGGACGCGACCCCGCACTACGAGGCGAAGGTCCTGGTGGTCGGCGAGGGCGCGGTCGGCAAGACGTCGCTGCTGGCCGCCCTGGAGGGCAGGGAGTTCGTCGAAAACCGGAACCCCACCCACGGCCTGGAGATCCATCCTCTGGTGCTGCCCCACCCCGATCTGGACCTCGACATGATGGTGCGGGTCTGGGACTTCGGCGGCCAGGAGGTCTACCGGATCACCCACCAGTTCTTCTTCAGCCGCCGCGCCCTCTACGTGCTGGCGTGGAACGCCCGGAAGGGCCAGGAGCAGGGTGAGGTGGAGGACTGGCTGACCCGCATCCAGCTTCGGGTCGGATACGAGGCGCGGGCCATCCTCGTGCCGACGCACAGCGACGTGACCGAACCCGAGATCGACCTGGAGCAGCTGAGGCAGAGCTTTCCCAACATGCTCGCCGGCCAGGTGGAGGTCGACAACCGGACCGGCCGGGGCATACCCGCGCTGCGGGACGAGATCGCGAAGGAGGCCGCAGGACTGCCGCAGATGGGGCGGATGCTCAGTCCGCGCTGGATCACCGCACGGGATGACATCCTGTCCCGCTACCAGAGTGAGCCGCAGATCTCCTGGGACGCCTTCGTCGCCATCTGCCGGTCGAACCAGATGACCGACGAGGAGACCGTCACGCTCGCCGAGCTTCTGCACGACCTGGGCCAGATCATCTACTACGGCGACGACGAGGGCCTCCGGGACATCGTGGTGCTGAATCCGGACTGGCTGACCAGGGCCATCGCGTACGTGCTGGAGGACGCCGGCACCAGGCAGGCGAACGGCGTGCTCGACCACGCCGACCTGCGACGGATCTGGCAGGAACGGCCGCGCGACGACGCCTACCCGGCGCGGCACCATCCCTACTTCCTGCGGTTGATGGAGAAGTTCGACATCTCCTACCGGCTCGGGGAGCGCGAGGACCGGAGCCTGATCGCCCAGTTGGTGCCGCACTCCCGGCCCGCCCTGCCGTGGATCTTCAACACGCCACTCGGCGAGAACCTGCGCAAGGTCGAGCTGATCTGCAAGCTCCGGGACCCCGCCCCCGGGCTCGTCGCGTGGCTGACCGTCCGCCACCACGACGCCTCCATCGGGAAGCACTGGCGCAACGGTGTCTTCCTCCGCCATCCGACGGCGGCGTACTCCTCGGAGGCGTTGATCGAGTTGCAGCCGGACGGACGGCTGCGGATCGAGGTCCGGGCGCCCTCGCCGGACCTCTTCTTCAACGTGTTGCGGGACAGCCTGGAGCACCTGATCAAACGGCGGTGGCCGGGCCTGCGGTACCAGCTGCTGATCCCCTGCCCCACCCCGGCGTGTACCGGGGAGTTCCCCCTCAACGGCCTGCTGCGCCGCCGCGAGCGGGGCCGGATGGCGCAGGACTGCCTGGAGTGCGACGAGGACCACGACATCTCGACGCTGCTCACCGGCTTCACCTCCGCGCAGGCCGAGCTCCGCTCGCAACTGGAGGCCCTGCACGACGAGGTCGGGGTGATCTCGGACGGGGTGGAACGGCTGGAAGGCGGTCTGCGCCGGGTGGAGATGTTCGCCGCGCAGAGCGCTGACTCGCTGCGCCGGGTGCTGAAGGTGGTCTCCACCGAGGTGGTGGACTGCCCGCGGATGTTCACCCTCGCGCCGCCGGCCGGCAGCGCGGAACCGGTGGGTCCGGCCAGCGTGCTGTGGCATCGCCGCATCACCTTCAAACTGGTGTATCTCACCCTCTGGTGTGAGCATCCCGGCGAGTGGCACCCGTGGGAGCCCGCCACCTACGAGTTGCGGCAGGAACGTGAGTGGTTCACCCGCATCGCGCCGTACGCGAACTTCGTGCTGAAGACACTCCGACTCGTCGTACCGCTGGTGGCCGCCGTCTCCGGAGTGACCCTGCCGAGGCAGCAGTCGGAGGACCTGTCCAAGCGGATCGAACTGATGAAGTCCGTCACCGAGAAGCTTCCGGCCGGTGTGGACCGGCACGAGCGGGCGGACGGACTGCCGGCGAACGAGCTGACCGAGGCCGAGGGGCAGGCCCTGCGCGGCCTGCGGGCGCTGCTGTTCAGATACGACGAGGGACGGTCCTTCGGCGACCTGCGGCGGGTCCAGGCACCCTCCGGCGACCTGCTCTGGGTGTGCCCTCAGCACTATCACCAGTACGACCCCGGTTTGCCGCTGCTCCCGGACCCCCGGTCGGAACCGGCGACGCCGGAACTGGCGCCCCCGGACCCGCCGGTCCGGCAGCCGCCAGCGCCGTGACCAACAACCCAGCGCTCCGGACCGCATTGCCCGGCATGGATAGAGTCATCGACTGTAAGTCGCGGTTTGAAGGGAATTGACGGGATGCCGCTCGAACCGAGGTTCCGTCGGGTCGCCGCGTTGCGTCGGCGGTTCGTCAACCGTGAGTCCATTCTGGAGGCGTACGCCGAGGAGCTGACCAGAGCTGGAGACGGCGTGCGGGTCCTGAACGTCGTCGGCGTCGGGGGCATCGGCAAGTCCCGGCTCCTGCGCGAGCTGTGCACCCGGGTCACCGATACGCACCGGACGGCGACGCTCGACCTGCAGGTGCCGGCGATGCGACAGCAGGAGGACGCCTTGGCGCTGCTCCGGGTGGAGCTGGGTCGGCAGGGCGTGCGGTTCGACCGGTTCGACATCGGTTATGCGGTGTACTGGCAGCGGCTGCACCCTCATCTGCGGCTCAGCCCCAAGGAACTGCCGTTCATCCGGGAGAGCGACGCGCTGACCCAGATTCTGGACGACACGACCGGTCTGCCGATCTTCGGCACGGCCGTCGGGCTCATCAAACTCGCCGAGCGGGCCGCCACCGGGTTGCGCCGACGTCGTCAGGTCCGGGTCGACGACACCCTGCGCTCCCTGGACGAGCTGCCCAACGTGGAGCTGGCGGACGCCATCACGTACCTTTTCGCGCAGGATCTGCGGGAGAGCAGTGTCGACCGCCCGTACGTCGTGTTCATCGACGCGTACGAGGCGCTGGTGTCGGCGGCGGTGCGGGCGGGTCGGGGGGCCATGCTCGACGCCTGGTTGCGTGATCTGGTGGGGCAGCTCGACCGCGGCCTGGTGGTGGTGGCCAGTCGTGAACCGCTGGGTTGGCAGGCGTACGACTCGAGTTGGGCGGCGGCGATCCGGCTCTGCCGGGTGGATGGCCTGCCGATGGAGGCCCGGCTGGAGCTGCTGGCTGACAGCGGCATTTCCGACGAGGCGGAGCGGCTGACGATCGCGCGGGCAAGCACCGGCCTGCCGTTCTATCTACACCTGGCGATCGATACCCGAGCCAGCACGGGAGAGCCGGGCAAGGCCGTCTCTCCCGAGGAGATCGTGCAGCGGTTCCTGCAACACGTCGGCGGCCAGGAAATCCGTACGCTGGAGCTGCTCAGCCTCCCCCGCGTATTCGACTTCGAGATCTTCCAGGCCGTCGCCGGAGCGTTCGACCTGCCCCGGCACCGACCGGCGTGGGAGTCACTCACGGCGTACTCGTTCGTCTATCACACGGGGGCGAACGGCAACCGGCTGCACCAGCTGATGCGGTCCGCGCTGGCCACCCATGTCTCCCGCGACACCACCCGGGACGTGCACCGGCTGCTCCGGGACATCTGGGAACATCGGTCCAGGCAGGCGCAGAGCACAGAGGACGGGGTCGACACCCGGGCCCGGGCCATCCGCGAGGCCGCGTACTCCGCCATGCACAGCGGCGCTGTCGATGGAGCCGGGATCCTCGGGTACGCGGACCGCGCGCTCAGCCTCGGCGGAAAGCAGGCCGTGGACGGCGTGCGGCGGGACCTCCAGGAGTTCGTCGAGGAGGGCGCGGCAGATCCGGGGCTGGCAGTCACCGTCCGGTGCATGGAGGCTGAAGCGGCGATCGTGCTCGGCGACGCTGCCACCGCCACCGCCCTCACGCCGGCGGTCGACTGGCCCCTCGACGACGTGGTGGGCGCCCGGCTGGCGATCGCGGCGGCGCACGGTCGGCGGATCGGCGGCGCGACCAGCGACGCGCGACTGTTGTACGGGCGGGTGTGGGCGGAGCACTCCGGTCCGGTGCGGCACCGGGCCGGGTTCTGCCTGGCCGACATCGAGATGTGGCAGGGCCGGTTCCGGGATGCCTTTGGGATGGCGGGGCAGATCCTCGACGAGTGCCCGCCCGACGATCACCTGTTGCGCGGGGACGTCACCCGGTTGTTGCACCTCGGACACCGGTTCGCACTGGATTTCGAGGCGGCCTGGCGGGAGTGGGAACGGGCCCGCGGGTTCTACCGGCAGGCCGACACGGTGGTGGGCCTGGCCAATCTCAAGACCAACCGTGCCGAACTGCTGGCCTGGACCGACCCGGTGTCGGCCCTACCGGCCGCGGTCGAGGCGGTCGAGGTACAGCAGACCATGGGTGCCCAGCACGAGTTGGGTAAGTCGTTCACCGCGCTGGCGATCGCCCAGTTGCGGTTGGGGCGGCTGACCGAGTCGGCTGGTTCGTTCCGGGCCGCCGCCGAGTCGCTCGACGCGGCCGGATACCGCTCCGGGCGGGCCCGAGCCGAGCTGTTCCGGGCCTTCCTGCACGCCCGGATGGGCCATCGGGTGGAAGCGGTCGAGGCGGTCCGCTGGGCCGTGGACGAGTTGCTCGGGGCCGAGGTGTACCCGAATCTGATCATGCTGGCTGGCCAGTTCCTCGACGCGACAGGCGAGCGGGACCGGCGAGTGACGACAGCGGCCCGGGAGGCGCGGGACCAGATCGATGCCCTGGACTCGCTCGCCGCGTTGGAGGAACGTACGAGCCGGCTGGTGGCGGCGCTTCTGGAGGGACGGCCATGACGTGGACGCGGATCTACGAGCAGGCCCGGTCGCGGCTGGACGCGGCGGCCGGATATTACAACCACAATGTCCGGGTCGATCTGCCGGACGGGCCGGTGATCGTGCGGATCCCGATCCACGGCGCGGACGTGATGGACCTGAGATTGTGGCGTGAACAGGACGTGCTGCCGGCCATCGCCCCGTACGTGGTCCGCGCTCCCCGGCTGCTCTTCCTCAGCGACGAGCCGGCGTTCCAGATCCACGAGTTCATCGCCGGTGACGTGCTCAACGACATCGCGCCCCGGGGAGCGGCCTGCCCGGCGCACGTGCCGGGGGACGTGGCACGGCTGTTCCGGCAGCTCGTCGATGTGCCACGGGACAAGCTGCCGTCGATCCCGCCGGATTGGCCGGCAGACGGGGACAGCGCGGCCTTCGGCCGCCGGCTGACCCGGCTCACCCAATGGATCTACGACACCTTCGCCGACGAGTACCGGCCGCTGTTCGACCGGTTCGGCATCCCGGTGGACCCGCTGGGCGGCCTGACCGAGGTGTGGCCGGCACTCACCGACCGGCCCTCGGTGTGCGTACACGCCGACGTGCACCGCAAGAACATCATCGTGACCGGCGGAGACAGCGTCTTCCTGGACTGGGAGTTGGCGCTGTGGGGTGACCCGGTGTACGACCTGGCCGTCCACCTGCACAAGATGGCCTATCTGCCGGGCGAGGAACGTGAACTGCTGTCCCGGTGGGCCGACGTGATGCCCCCGGAGCACGTCGCCGGGTGGGAGCCGGACCTCGACGCCTACCTGGGCCACGAACGGATCAAGTCCGCGATCGTGGACAGCGTCCGTTACGCGCAACTGTTCGCCGCTGGCGGCCCGTATCCGTACCCCGAACCGCAGATGATCACCTCGATGACCGACAAGCTGAACGCCGCCCGAGAGCGCTGGCGGATACCAGATCGGATCACCACCGCCGAGGTGGCGGCCGGGCTCCGGGGCTGGGCGGCCGACCGCCGCGCGGGGTGACCGCCGGCCCGACGTCCGGCCGGCCGCCGTGCGAGGTAGCCGCCGGCCCGCCGGACCGCGTCACCCGTTGAGTTGCCGGAGCCCGTCGCTGGTGAGGAGGTACGCGGGCGCGATCTCTGCCGGTTCGGCGGACAGCAGTTCGACCACCGCCGCCCCGGCGCCCTCGGGCGTCAGCACCTCGCCCAACTGCCGGAGGTGTTCCTCCACCGGCCGCCCGGCGCGGTCCGCGTACGCCTGAACACCCGCGCGGCCGAGGTCGGTCAGCGGGGTCAGCTGGGGTAGCACGGCGGTGAACGTGATGCCGAGCCCGGCCCGGTCGGCCTCGGCCCGGGCGTAGCCGGCCAGCAGCCGTTGGGTGGCCTTGGCCCCCGCGTACCCGCCGCTGACCGGTGAGCCGCCCAGGGCCGCCCCGCTGCTGAAGACGACCATCCGGCTGCCCGCTGGCAGTGGCCGGCGCAGCGCCTCGCGCAGCCAGTGGAACGCCATCCGGACGTCGGCGTGCCAGTTGACCGAGAACTCCTCCCAGGTCAGCTCGTGCATCGGGCGCATCGGTGGGACGGCGCCGGCGACCAGGATGACGGCGTCCGGGGCGTACCGGTCGAGCAGCCGGCCGGGGGTGGCGGGGTCGACGGCGTCCGCGACCGCGGTGCGGACCCGCGTCCCGTCGCGGGCCGGGTCGGCGGTACGGCTGACCGCGACCACCGCGGCGCCGGCACCGGACAGCGCCGTCACCACCCCCCGGCCCAGGCCCCGGCTCGCGCCGACGACCAGGGCGGTCGTGCCGGTCAGCGCACCGGTACCGGTGGCCGTCAGATTGTTGTCGATCACGATGAACTCCTCGTTGTTGGACTCGCACCGGTACCGACACGGCGGCCGGCGAAAATCGGGCGCCCGTTGGGTGACCAGTTCCACCGCCCGCCGGTGTCGGTACCGGGGAGGACGATGGGGAGGTGGTCATGTCGGCGGAGTTGCTGGCGCGGGCGCGCACCGGGGACCGGGAGGCGTTCGCGGCGCTGGTCCAGCCGCACCGTGGCGAGTTGCAGGCGCACTGCTACCGGATGCTCGGCTCGTTGCAGGATGCCGAGGACGCGGTGCAGGAGACGCTGCTGGCGGCCTGGGTCGGCCTGGCCGGGTTCGAGGCGCGGTCCTCGGTCCGCACCTGGCTCTACCGCATCGCCACCAACCGGTGCCTGAACCTGCTGCGTAGCGTCGCCCGCCGGCCGCCGGCCGCCCAACCGGCCCCGACCCCCGCCCCGGCGGAGGTCCGCACCGGCGAGGTGCTGTGGCTGCAGCCGTACCCCGACGTGCTGCTCGACGGCCTGCCCGACCAGGCGCCGGGGCCGGAGGCCCGGTACGTCTCCCGCGAGGCGATCTCGCTGGCCTTCGTGACCGCCGTCCAGCTGCTGCCGCCGAACCAGCGGGCGGCGCTGCTGCTGCGGGACGTGCTCGGCTACCGCGCGCGGGAGGCGGCCGACCTGCTCGGGTTGACCGAGGACGCGGTGGCCAGCGCGCTCAAGCGGGCCCGTGCCACGATGGCCGCGCACCACTCGGCGGGCCCGCCGCCGCCCACTGCGGGAAGCGCGCGGGAACGCGCCCTGCTCGACCGGTTCGTCGCGGCGTTCACCGAGGAGGACGTCGACACGATCGTCGCGTTGCTGACCGACGACGTGTGGCTACGGATGCCGCCGCTGGCCGTCGAGTACCACGGCCGCCCGGCGGCACGCCGGTTCTTCGCCTCGATCGACGCCCACCGACGGAGCATCGCCCGGATGGTGCCGGTGCGGTGCAACGGCCAGCCTGGGTGGGGCGAATACCGCCGGGACCCGGCCACGGACGCCCTGCACGTCACGGGCATCCTGGTCGTTGACCTCGCCGGTGACCGGATCCGTGAACTCACCCGCTTCGAGGCGACGCTCGCGCCGCACGTCGGGCTTCCCCGTACCCTCTGGTGAGCGCCGGGACTGATCAGGCCAGCAGGATCTCCCGCATCCGCGCGCCCGGGTTGATCCCGCCGACCACCCGGGGACCGGCCGGATCATGAACGGCGATCGTGTTGTTGCGGCGCATCAGCTCACGGACCGGCGGCGGCAACCGGGGCGGGTCGTCCATCGCCGCGAGGATCTTCCCGGCCGACGTGATCAGCCGGTCGGCCAGGGCGGCGGCGTCGGTGTCGACCCGGACCCGGCCGAACTCCCAGCCGGCGGTGGTCAGGTCGAGCACCTCGAACACCCGGGTCACCAGCGGGGTCGGGTCGGTCACCCGGTCCAGCCGGGCCGCCCCGGCGCCGGCCACCGTGACGGCGGCGGCCAGTTGGGCGTACGGGTGGAAATTGCACGGCAGCGCGAACAGTGGCCACCGCAGCAGCGCGCCGGCCTCCTTCCACAGCGGCCGGTAGTTGCGACGGTGGACCAGGAGCCGCCGGCCGGTGTGCCGGAACACCTCGTGGGCCTGGGCCTGGAGGTCCGCGTTCGCCTCGTCGGCGACCTCGCCCACGATCCGCGCCGCCACGGCCAGGCCGTCGTCGCCGTCCAGCAGCTTGCCGACCGCCTCGACCTGCTCGGGGAACCGGAGCTGCGCGCGGGCGCCGTACCGGTGCCGGACGTCCCGCAGCAGCGCCTCCTGGCGGGCCGGATCGAGCTGAACCCGCCCGCCGCCCAGCAACCGCCGCAGCCAACGCATCTCGCCCTCGTTTCAGCAGCCCTCCGGAGAACGCGGCAATGCTAGTGCGTCGGACCCGCCGCATAGGGTGGTGGGGTGACAGAACGATCTTTGACCTTGATGGCCGTACACGCCCACCCGGACGACGAGGCGACGAGCACCGGCGGCGTCCTCGCCCGGTACGCGGCGGAGGGGGTCACGACGGTGGTTGTGACCTGCACGGACGGGCGCTGCGGCGACGGCCCCGGCGGAGTCAAGCCCGGCGACCCGGGGCACGACCCGGACGCCGTGGTGGCGATGCGCCAGGCCGAGTTGACGGCCAGTTGCGACGCGCTGGGGGTCACCCATCTGGAGACGCTCGGCTACGCCGACTCCGGGATGATGGGTTGGCCCACCAACGACCTGCCCGGCGCGTTCTGGCAGACGCCGGTGGCCGAGGCGGCCGAGCGGCTGGCCGAGCTGATCCGGCACTACCGGCCGGACGTGGTCGTCACCTATGACGAGAACGGTTTCTACGGCCACCCGGACCACATCCAGGCGCACCGGATCACCATGGCCGCCGTCGAGCGGACGGGCATCCCGGCGAAGGTCTACTGGACCACGGTGCCGCGCAGCGCCTTCGAGGAGTTCGGCCGGATCATGAAGGAGATCGGCGTCGAGTTCCCCGAGCCGGACGAGCCGGCGCGGGACATGCCCGAGCTGGGCCTGCCCGACGACGAGATCACCACCTGGGTGAACACCCGGGACTACGGCGCGCAGAAGTTCAAGTCGTTGGCCGCGCACGCCAGCCAGGCGGAGAACATCTTCTTCCTGCAACTGGGTGAGGAGCGGTTCACCGAGCTGATGGGCGTGGAGACGTTCGTCCGGGTCCACGACAACACCGACGCGCCGACCCCGGAGGACGACCTGTTCGCCGGCCTGCGCTGACCCCGCCGCCGTTCGACGCGGCGGGGGGGTACCTGCGCGGCGTCGGCTGACCGACTTTCTCGTCCGTTCGCGGCCCGATCCTGCGAGGACATCTTCCTACGATGACGGATGAAGTTCCCGCCACGGCGCACCCGCCCCGGCCCGAGCGCGCGCAGACGCCCGCGGAACTGGTGGCCGCCCTGCGTCAACTGCGATCGTGGTCCGGTTCGACGTACCGGGCCCTGGAGGCCAGGGCCGCCACGGTCGGCGAGGTGCTGCCGAGCAGCACGATCGCGACCGCGTTGGGCCGGTCGACACTGCCCCGTGAGCAGTTTGTCGCGGTGTTCACCAGGGCGTGTGGACTTGGTGAGGATGAGGTGCGGAGCTGGCTCGCCGCCCGCAAGCGGATAGCGATGCGGGAGGAGGGGTCAGCGGCGTCCGGGGCCGCCGCACCGCCGGCCCCGACCGACACCGAGCCGAACCCGCCGCCGGCCTCCTCCGAAACGCCGCCGGATCCTCCCGGCGACCACCGGACCTCGCGTTGGATGGTGCCGGTCGTCGCGGTGTCGCTCCTGCTCGTGCTCGGGGTGGGTGCGGCCCTGCTGTCCACGTTCGAAAGAGACGGACCCGGGGATCGGCGTACGAGCACCCTGGCGTCCTCCCCGTCACCCAGTTCCACCATGCCGTTGCAGCTCGGCGGGAGCGGCAGCTTCGCGCGGATCAGCCCGGCGCGGGCTCCGGACCTGTGCCTCAGCGAGGGACGGGACCGAAAGGGCAGATACCCCAGTGCGATCGCCGTCCTCCGGCCGTGCCGTCGGGCGGTGCCGCCTCGGACCTTCCTCGAACCGGTCGGCGCCGACACGATGTTCATCGAGTGGCAGCATCCCAGGGAGGGAATCGGTTGTCTCACCCTGCTGACCGGCGGTGTCATCAAGGACATGTTCGAGCCGTGGCCGGATTGCGGCAGAACCCGTTCCCAGCAGCTGTTCCAGGTGGAACGGGTCACCGGTACGGCCAGCGAGCGGTACCGGCTGCGGATCACGCACACGGGGCAGTGCGTCGGACTGCTCGACGGGGCCGCCACAGAGGGCGTGGAGGCGGTCCAGAAGCCCTGCACCGATGACGCGGACCAGCAGTTCGTCATCGACCTGCTCCCGCCCGTCTGAACCGAGTCGCTTCCGCCGTCTGGGCCGAGCCGCCGATCCATGGCGGCTCGGCCCAGACGGGCGGCCCCCGTTCCTCAGACTCCGGTTTCCTCAGACTCCGGCGCTGACGGTCACCCCGTTCGCGGCCCGGCGCGGCGTGGTGACCCCGGTCACCAGGTTGCCGGTGGACACGACCGACAGGGTCGTACCCGAGTTCACCGCGTAGTCCAGCCCAACCCCGGTGCCGTTGCCGCGGACGGTGTTGCCGACCACCACGACACTGCCGGCGCCGTAGTTCGTCCGAAGCGACAGGAAGGTGCCGCCACCGCCGTTGAACCGGAAGATCCGGTTGCCCGTGATCGTCGAGGCGGCCTCGCCCTGTACCGACGCCTGCAGGCCGCCGGTCACGAAGTCCTCGAGGTAGTTGTCCGAGATGGTGCTGCCGAAGAGCCGCTCGGCGGTTATCGCCGAGCCCCCGGTGCCGTAGACGTGGTTACGCTCGACGATCCATCCGGCGCTGTTGTCGAGCGCGATCGCGTCGGTACCGGAGTCTGCGATCCAGTTGTCCAGCAGTTGCCAGTCGGTCACGGAGTTTCCGGTGTCCTCGACGAAGACTCCCCTACCGCCGGAGTCGCTGATGTGGTTTCCGGCGATGCGGCCGTTGACCTGGGTGTTCTTCAACGGGGTGCCGTTGGCCGCCAGGTTCGTCAGCCGAATGCCGTGTCGCGTCGCGCCGACGATCTCCACGTCTTCGACGACCGACTGCCACGCCCGCAGCACCAGCACGTCACCGCCGGTGGGATTGCCGGCCCGGTTCCCGTCCAACGTGACGGTTCGGATGCTGATCGGCGCACCGGTGTAGGAGTCGTTGTCCAGATACGAGTCCGAGGCCAGCATGGCCTTCAGGTTCGCCCCGTTGGCCTGCCGGATCACCGCCCCCGCCCGGGACTTCCCGCGGTAGCTCCGCGCACCGAGCAGCTTGACACTGCCGTCGATCAGGCACGGGCCCTCGATGACGATCTCATCGCCGGGCGAACTCGCGGCGATCACGCTGTTGAGCTTCTCGTCGTCCGCCGTCGTGTTGCCGCAGCTCGCCGTGAGTTCCCGGGCCCAGGCCGGTGCGTCGGAACCGAACGACACCACCATCAGCGCAACGGCGAGCACGGCCGCGCCGCGTACCGTCCACGCTCGCCTCTTCGAGGTTGATGACATGACCCGAGGCTATGGCGAGAGCCCGCCTGGTTCACCGGTTCGGCCGTTCGAGGTTGTTCGGGTCTGTTCGGGCGGCCCCGCTGGCCGATGAACACGGCGATGTCCGGCAATCCGATCAGGATGGTTAGATCAAAAAAAACCGACCACGGCGGACACCGACGTCCCGCCGCGGCCGGATCGACACGGGATCCAGCACCCGCAGGAAAGGTGACAGCATCCGTGAAACTGCGTAAGCGCCTCAGCCGGGCCGCGGTCGGCGGCACCGCCGTCCTGGCCGTCCTCGCCGGCACCGCCGGGGTCGCCCACGCCGGCGGCCCCTACCCGTACGCGGGCAACGACGACCTCGGCCGGCGACTCACCGTCTGCGCCGAGAGCCTGGACGTACGGGACTTCGTCGGCGTCCTGCACTATCCGCAGACCTTCACCGTGGAGGGCTTCGACGGGGCCGGCAAGGAATGGGTGTACGGCTTGGCGTGGGGCAATGTCAACGCCCACGGCTGGGTGCAGAACGGCTGGTTCTGCGACGCCTGAGCATGACCCCGGAGGTCTCCCGGTTGAGCGCTCCGGCCCGGCCGGTCGACCGACCCGCCGGGCCGGAGCGGACCGGGCCGGACCGGAGCGGACCGGGCCGTAGCGGACCGGGCCGGACCGGACCGGGTCGGACCGGGCCGGACCGGAGCGGACCGGTCCATAGCGGGATGTCTCACCACCGGATCGACGGATCGGGGTCGGCCGTCCGGCGCCGGCGACCCCACCGATCGTCCACTGTGCTCAGACTCAGGTCTGGAAGCGCTGTCGGAAATCTTGCAACGGGCTTGTCGGTTCCTGGTCACATTTTTCACGATGACCATCCCTCATGATCCGGCCCGGGCCTCGGCTTGGTGGCGGTCCGTCGCAGGATCACGCGCTCCCCCGCGAGAAGGAGAGTTCCGCGATGGCCGATGACTCGTGGCTTGCCGCCCGGTTGATCCCCACCTCCGGCATCAACGACGCCGAGGAACAGGTACGCCGGGCCAGCTCCGCGCTGCTGGCCGTGATGAGCGCGGTACGGGAGTTCGGTCTGGTCCTCACCCAGCCGCTCGGCGCGCCGGCCGGCGCCGTGCGGACGTTCGTCGAGGCGTCCTTCAAGTTGGGCGATGAGGAGTTCCTCCCGGACGGTCTGATCGAGGTGACCCGGGGCCAGCGGCGGTGGACCGCACTGGTCGAGGTGCGGACGGGTGGCGACCGGCTGCGGACCGAGCGGTTGGAGGCGTACCTCGACATCGCCCGCGAGCAGGGCTTCGACGCGGTGTTGACCATCTCCAACGAGATCGCCCCGGTCCCCGGCCAGCATCCGACGGTGGTCGACCGGCGGAAACTGCGGGGGGTCGCCCTGCACCACCTGCCATGGAGCGAGATCCTCACCCAGGCGGTGACGCAGAAGGAGCACCGCGCCGGAGCCGATCCGGACCAGGCCTGGATCCTCGGGGAGCTGGTCCGGTACCTCGAACACCCCCGGTCCGGGGCCCTGGAGTTCAGCGACATGGGCCCCGAGTGGGTGTCGGTGCGCGATGCCGTCTCCGCCGGGACCCTGCGCGGGACCGACGCCTGCGCACCCGTCGTCGGCCGGTTCGACGCGCTGATCCGGTACGCCGGTCTGCGGCTCGGCCGGGAACTGGGGGTGGAGGTGACGCCGGCGTTGAGCCGCCGCGACCTCGCGGATCCGGCCGGCCGCACCCAGACGCTGGCGAACCAGCTCGTCTCCACCGGCACGGTGTCCGGAGCGCTGCGGATACCCGGCTCCGTGGGGCCGCTGCGGGTGATCGCCGATCTGCGGGCCGGGTGGATCCACTGCCAGGTGGAGGTCGACGCGCCACGGTCCGGCCGCTCGACGAACCGGATCAACTGGCTGGTGCGCCAGCTGCGGGAGGCGCCGGACGCGACCCGGATCGAGGCGTTCGCCATGCACGCCCGAGGGGGCGGTGCGGCCGAACCACTCCGGGAGGTACGTGCCGATCCGACGGTCCTGATCAGCGACCCCAGCCGGGAACTGCGGACGTTCCGGGTCACCCTGTCGGTCCCGGCCGGTGACGGGTCGGGCACCGGACCGGCGACTTTCATCGACTCCGTCCTGGCCGCCATCGACGGCTTCTACGAGCAGGTGGTCCGGGACCTCAAACCGTGGCTGCCGGCCCACCCCGGGCTGTGGTCCGGCTCGGTGCAGCAGGTGTCAGCCTGACGCCGGCCGGCTGACCGGCCCGGCAGACCCGACCGGCCCGGAAGCGCCGACCGCCAGGGAGACCCGACCGGCCCGGAGGACCTGACCGGCCCGGAAGCGGCGGGTCAGCGTACGCAGATTTGCGTAGCGGCGGGCCGGCAGCGGGCTGACGCCGTCCCGCCCGACCGGGCGGATAGTCGAGCCGTGACCAACCAATCCACCGGGACGACGGACCGGCGCCGCTGGGCCGTCGCGACCAGCCTGGCGCTGGTGGCGGCGGCGATCGGCGACGCCGCTCCCGAGATCGTCGAATCCCACAGCCTGCTCACCGGATACGACGGGCCGGGGCCGCTGATCTGTCTGGCGGTGGCCGCCGCGGTGGCGCTGGTCCGGTGGCGGTTCATGCCGCTGCTGGCCGTCGCGCAGGGGGTGCTGTTTCTGGTCGGCGGATTCACCGACGCCTCCTTCCTGAGCCGGCTCGGTACCCCGGCGGAGTCCGTGCCGTTCTACGCCGGATGGCTTCAGATGGCGGCTTTCGCCGCGGCGGTCGCGTTCGGGGTCGCCGCCGTTCGGCGGTACGCGCCGGACCCAGCCCAGCCGGCGGACCCAGCCCAGCCGGCGGAACCGGATGGACGGCAGGACCACCAGATGGAAGGAGAACGACGGTGAGCACGATCGTGGCGCGGCTGGCGGCGGCACCGAGGAACACCAGGCTGTCGCTGTGCGGCTTGGCGGTGGGCATCCTCGGTCTGGTCATCCAGTGGATCGCGGACCCCGCGAAGTTCCCCTCGTTCCCGCCGGGGATCATCTTCATCGCGGTGTGCGGCGCCCTGGTGGTGTTCACCGTTCGGCACTGGTGGGCGCCGGTGTTCGCGGTACTGATCTCACTGTGGATCGTCCTCGGTGGGTGGGCGGCCGGTGTGCTGACCCCGAACCTCGTCTCTTCGAACCTGGGAACCGTCGTCGGCAACGTGGTGATGGCGCTCGGGTTGCTGTTCGCCGCGGTCACGGGGGTCGTGGCGATGCTCGGGGCGAGACGGGCCCGCCCCAGGTGAGCGAACCGACCGGCGGTCGGGGGGGGAGGAGGCGCCCCGAGGGTTTGGGGGGGTGTGGTGTTGGGGGGTGGGGGGGGGGGCGTTTCTTTGCTATAAAC
>NZ_JBTIXF010000097.1:0-16981 GCF_055793945.1 Plantactinospora sp. A48
CCTCGGCCGCGTCCCCGCGGCCACCAAAACCAACGACTAGCAGATCAACCAACACGAGGGGGGTCCGTTTTCAACCGACCCAGAGGGGTCCAGATTCGGCCGCCGTTGACAAGCACGGAGCCGATCAGTCCCGCGCCGTGACGGCAATAGGATCACCCCCGCGTGCGCGGGGAGCACGGAGCCGATCAGTCCCGCGCCGTGACGGCAATAGGATCACCCCCGCGTGCGCGGGGAGCACTGGGTACCCGGCCCGTTGCCGTTGCCCGGCGGGGGATCACCCCCGCGTGCGCGGGGAGCACACCTTCACCGGTGCGGGGGTTTCTTCGTGTTCCGGATCACCCCCGCGTGCGCGGGGAGCACCGGTGGGCGGTGTAGAGCACCCGGCGGGCTCCCAGATCACCCCGCGTGCGCGGGGAGCACGGCCAGGTCACGGACGCCTTCGCGCGCGTCCGAGGATCACCCCCGCGTGCGCGGGGAGCACTCGAGCACCCGGATGCCGCGAGCGTCACTCACAGGATCACCCCCGCGTGCGCGGGGAGCAGCAAGCGCAATCCGTTGCGCTCGACGCTGGTCTGGGATCACCCCCGCGTGCGCGGGGAGCAGACAGGTAGTTCTCCGTATTGTTGACATACTGAGGGATCACCCCCGCGTGCGCGGGGAGCAGACCGGGGGACGGCGTTGCCCACCTGCAAGAGCGGATCACCCCCGCGTGCGCGGGGAGCAGCCGTTCGCGCGGCGCAGGATGCCGAAATACCGCGGATCACCCCCGCGTGCGCGGGGAGCAGATCGAGCCGTCCTCCAGACCAGCGATCCGCGACGGATCACCCCCGCGTGCGCGGGGAGCAGCTGAGGCTGCCGCTCAGCGGGCCGTGTGCCGCGGGATCACCCCCGCGTGCGCGGGGAGCAGGCAGCAGACCTGGAGGCCGAGGTCGAGGCGGAGGGATCACCCCCGCGTGCGCGGGGAGCAGGCCCTCGCGCAGACGCCGTGGTGGGTGGCCGACGGATCACCCCCGCGTGCGCGGGGAGCAGTGGCGCAACTCGACGACAAACTTGATCGAGCGGGGATCACCCCCGCGTGCGCGGGGAGCAGGGTACTTCGCGCCGGCCGAGCGTGACCCCCGCCGGATCACCCCCGCGTGCGCGGGGAGCAGTCGGCGCTGGGATACGCCGTCACGGCGCCCGCAGGATCACCCCCGCGTGCGCGGGGAGCAGGCCGTCCTCGGCCTCTCGCCGTGGGACAGCCCGGGATCACCCCCGCGTGCGCGGGGAGCAGGCGGTGGTCGGCGCCGAACTGGCCGTCCTTGCGGGATCACCCCCGCGTGCGCGGGGAGCAGTAGATGATGGTCCCCTTGATCCCTTCGGTGATCGGATCACCCCCGCGTGCGCGGGGAGCAGCTGGAGAAGGAGCCGACCGCCCTTCAGTCCCGCGGATCACCCCCGCGTGCGCGGGGAGCAGCATCGACGGCACCCTAGGCGACTACCATGGCCAGGATCACCCCCGCGTGCGCGGGGAGCAGTCCTTCGCTTCCTTCGCGGTCTTCTTCGCCGCCGGATCA
Organism: Plantactinospora sp. A48; assembly: GCF_055793945.1. Taxonomy (NCBI): domain Bacteria; kingdom Bacillati; phylum Actinomycetota; class Actinomycetes; order Micromonosporales; family Micromonosporaceae; genus Plantactinospora; species Plantactinospora sp. A48. Next base: position 1,557 of record NZ_JBTIXF010000097.1, read on the forward strand.
CCCCCGCGTGCGCGGGGAGCAGGTCTTCTCCCGGGCTGGTCTTCTTAGTCCCGGAGGATCACCCCCGCGTGCGCGGGGAGCAGGCGTCCGGTGTCGCGGACGAGCCCGCGGCCGTCGGATCACCCCCGCGTGCGCGGGGAGCAGGCAACCTGCCGCTGGACGCGAAGGAGGAAACGGGGATCACCCCCGCGTGCGCGGGGAGCAGAACGCAATCAGAGTGTTGTAAGAGATTCCACTCGGATCACCCCCGCGTGCGCGGGGAGCAGCCGGATGAAGAAACTTGCTCATTGATGATGCTGGGATCACCCCCGCGTGCGCAGGGAGCAGACGTACTACGCCCGGCAGGCCGGCCACCAGACCGGATCACCCCCGCGTGCGCGGGGAGCAGGGGTCGGACTGGTACGTCTACGACGAGGCCGCGGGATCACCCCCGCGTGCGCGGGGAGCAGCAGCCCCACGGCCGCCGGTACGCGGTCGTCGCGGGATCACCCCCGCGTGCGCGGGGAGCAGAGAGAAACCCGGTCTTGTCGAATACTCCCCACAGGATCACCCCCGCGTGCGCGGGGAGCAGGGTGGAAGTCCCAATTTCTTAATGACGTAGTCCGGATCACCCCCGCGTGCGCGGGGAGCAGCCGGCCAGTCAAGAGTTGCTACGAAGATCCGGAGGATCACCCCCGCGTGCGCGGGGAGCAGGTGCTCGGGTTAAACGGGGGCGGACATTTGCACGGATCACCCCCGCGTGCGCGGGGAGCAGGAGCGGGCGGCGGCTCTGCTCCGGGAGGAGCGGGGATCACCCCCGCGTGCGCGGGGAGCAGCCCTGTAGGGCCCCGGCACCGCGACTGGTTGTGGGATCACCCCCGCGTGCGCGGGGAGCAGAACGCCAGCGTGGCCGAGCTGGACGTGACCACAGGATCACCCCCGCGTGCGCGGGGAGCAGCAGGTCCGGGGTGGTCATGACGCGAGTGCCGCCGGATCACCCCCGCGTGCGCGGGGAGCAGACGGGTGCCCCGTTGGGCAGTGCGTCACCAACCGGATCGCCCCCGCGTGCGCGGGGAGCAGATATTCCCTGCTCATGCCAAGCTGGCCGTTCGAGGATCACCCCCGCGTGCGCGGGGAGCAGCTAGCTGAGATTGCGGACGCCCTGGAGCGAGAGGGATCACCCCCGCGTGCGCGGGGAGCAGCATCAGTGCGACCTCCTATCGGTGTGCGTGGTCGGATCACCCCCGCGTGCGCGGGGAGCACGCGTCTCCGCCGACGTACAACGGCCGCAGCGCCGGATCACCCCCGCGTGCGCGGGGAGCACGGTGCCTTGTCGTCAGCGATGAGGCCCTGTCGCGGATCACCCCCGCGTGCGCGGGGAGCACGTCCTTCTCCGTGTTGTAGAACCTGACGACATCGGATCACCCCCGCGTGCGCGGGGAGCACTGGAAGCGGCCGAGCGGGAGATCGGACGACGTGGGATCACCCCCGCGTGCGCGGGGAGCACCTGTCGGGCGCCGGTCCGCCACTGGCCAGCCGGGGATCACCCCCGCGTGCGCGGGGAGCACGCGAGCACCTTGAGCGCGTGCTTGGCGGCGGTCGGATCACCCCCGCGTGCGCGGGGAGCACCCGTCCGGGTCGGCCGAGGCCGTGCCGTCCACCGGATCACCCCCGCGTGCGCGGGGAGCACCCTTGTTGACCTGCGGCGCTATAGATCAACAACGCCGTTTTCATTCACTATGGATCGCCGAACCCACACTACGCGGGTCGACCGCGTCGGCCGAACCGGCGGCGTTTGGCTGCCTTGCTCCAGCCGCCCGGCGCCGCCGGGTTGCTCACCGGCTCACTGGGGCGACGCATCAGCGTCACCCCGTCCAGGTCCACCGGCTGCCAGTGGTGGTCGTGGACGGTGAAGGAGAGTCGTTGCTCGCCGCGTACCTGGAACACCAGGAGGACGCGTCCGGGCCCGGCCATCTCGACGACCCGGGCCCAGAGCCGGTTGCGGACGCGGGAGCTGACGTGTCCGACGTAGACGCCCGCGGAGATCTCCAGCAGCCACTGGGTGAGGTGCCCACGCAGCCCCGGCGGGCAGGCGGTGAGGATGATGACGGTCATCAGAAGTCCACGTCGCCGATGTCGGCGTAGTTGCGGCCGGCGGCGACCTCGAAGCCGCCGTCGTCCCAGAGTTGGACGCTGTTCTCGTCTTCCTCGATCTCGCCACCGGGCTGCGGCTGGAGCAGCAGCATCCGGATGTCCCGTACGCAGCGTTCCAGGATGGCGCCGTCGTGGACCCGGTCCCGGACCGCCCGCCGGGTGTCGGTGCTGATCTCGGTCGAGCCGGCGGCCACGACATCGAAGGCGACGGGGATGGTGATCTCCGCCTTGTACAGGTCCGCGATGTCGTACACGAAGGCCCGCTCATGTCCGGTGTGGACGAATCCGAGCCCGGGTGAGGCGCCGAGGGCGACGATGACCGCGTGGACGATTCCGTACAGGCAGGCGTGCGCGGCCGACAGCGCCTGGTTGATCGGGTCGCCGCTGGTGAAGTCGGCCTTGTCGTACTCCCGCTGGTTCCACGCCACCCCGGTGCGTTTGGCGTGCTCGCGGTACATCCGCCGGACCCGGGCGCCTTCCTTGCCTCGCAACTGTTGCATGGACAGGTTCGCGGTGTCTTCGCCGGGGAAGCGCATCGCGTACATGGTGCGGGCGACGGCCAGCCGCCGGTCGCGGTGGCTGACCGCCGCGGCCTGGGCGATCAGCAGCCGGCTGGAGGCGGCCAGCGACCGGCCGTGGGCGTAATATCGCACGCCCCGCTCCCCCACCCAGATGGCGGTGGCGCCGTGGTCGGCCAGCAGCGCGATGGCCTGGTGGGTGACGCTGGTGCCGGGTCCGAGCAGCAGCACCCCCACCGTGGCCGCCGGGATGTGTACGACGCCACGGTCGTCGGTCGCGGTGATCGCGTTGCTGTCCCGGTGGATGACGCTGCGTTCGAGGTAGAGGAAGCTGATCCGGTCCTCGGCCCGGGTGAGGTCGGCGAGGTCGGCCGGTGGGACGCCGGGGATCTTCATCGTTCGGTTGCGGCTCCGTCCGCCGCGGCGAGGGTGAGCAGACCGCAGCCGTACGCCTTGGCGTGGCCGATTCCGCTGGTCAACGCGGCTCGGAAGGCGTCCGCGTCGGTGACTTCGAGGAGACCGTCGTAGGTCACGGTGGTGAGGGTGACCGGGTACGCGCCGCGGTTGAAGTTCTGCGTCTGCCGGCGGTGCAGGCGCAGGTTGGGCCGCCCGTCCCGCTGGCTGGCCACGGCGAAACCGTTCCGGGCGGACCGGCTGAGCAACCACTGCGCCTGCTCTGGCTCGCGCAGGTAGCCGAAGCGCTGGGTGTCCTTCGAGTCGGCGGTCTTGCGCCCGCTGTGGGTCGGGTTGGCGGTGAGCCGGAACGCCCAGCGCTGGCCGGATCGCAGCGTGTCGAGCAGCGGGGCGTAGTCGCGGGTGTCCCAGGTGGCGGTGGTGGGCCAGCCGGCCTGCTCGACCAGGTGGGTGAGGTCGGGCCGCCCGGGGCTGACCAGGTAGAGGTGGACGGTCGCGGTGGCCGGGGTGTCGAGCCGCCACAGGGTACGGGTGCCAGCCCGCTCGTAGTCCTCGGGCTCGGCGAAGCCGGCGCGGACGGCGGCGTGCATGGCCTGCGGGGAGGAGAGCAGTTTGCGGGCGCCCCGGCGGGCCGGGTTGATCTGGAATCGGGTGAGGAACATGCTCAGCCTCCCAGCAGGCTGAACGGGTCGTGTTCGGTCACGCCGGCCCGTTCCGCGAGGTCGTTGGTGATGTCCGCGTGCCGGCGCAGTACCGACCGCCAGGTGTGTTGCCGGTGGGCGGGGTCGAAGCTGACCGGCTCGTCGGGGACGGTTTCGGTGGCCGGGTCGCCGGGGCGGGCGTCGCGGATGATCTCCAGCCGGATGGTCCGGGCCGCGAGGCGGCGGCGCCGCTCGCTGGCCAGCCAGGGCCACGAGTCGAGCGCCTCGTCGAGGGTGCCGTCGTGGACGCCGAGGCTGACCGGTCCGGCCGGCGGGCAGGAGCGGCGCCCCAGGTAGAGCGGATACCGGGGTCGGTTCAACGCCTCGGCCAGGCCGTCGAGCAGGCCCGCCTCGCCGCTGACCGCGGCGAGGAAGATCGCGTCGGACAGGTAGAAGCGGTACGTCAACGGCGCGCTGTCCCGGCCGTCGAGGGAGCGGGCGGTCTGGAAGTCGCGCAGGATCTCACCCGGTTGATCCAGCCGGACGCCGAATTCCAGGCCGAGCAGCTCGGTGAGCGGTTCGGTCCGGCGGATGCCCTTGGCCGCCGCAAGCAGCCCGATGACGCCGCTCTTGGTCGGGGCGATCTCGGTGCCGCGCCGGGCGAAGCGGCTGGACGACCCCCATGCCTGCAACGGGCCGGCGAGTTTGAGCAGCAGTACGGTCATGCCGGCTGCCGGATCGCCTCGGTGACCTGGTCGGCCACCTCGCTGACCAGTTCGCCCAGGGTGACCACCTTACCCAGGTCGGCCAGCGCCGAGGTCTGCTCGCCGACCAGGGTGACCCAGCTGCCGACCGGCCGTTCGCCGTAGGCGCCCTCGACGGCCGTCGTGTGCGCGGCCAGGGCGTCGGCGGCCAGTTTGATCCGTCCGGTCTCCTGGGTTTCCCGGACGGGGGTCTCGAACGCGCCCACCAGGTTGATCGGCTGGGTGTCCCGGACCCGGACCATGATCGCGTCGGGCAGCGTACGGTGCGCGAAGGTGTTCTGCTTGCCGGTGGGCATGCTGCGGGCGAAGGCGGTCAGGAACGCCTCGACGGCGGCCCGGGTGGCGGTGGCGTCACCGAGCGTCTCGTGCAGGGCGTTCACGTCGACGGTCGCGTACCGGTAGAGGGTGGACGAGTTGAACTCGATGGTGCCGATCATGCCGGCGCCGGTCTCGGACATGTCGGCCTTGCGGTCGTCGACCGCGGTGAAGTAGTCGAACTCGTTGTCCACCGCATGCACGCTGATGGCGTGCGCGACCTGGCAGGCGGCGTCGACGTTGATGTCGCTCATGTCGGCGATCATCCGGCCGAACATGGCGATGTCGACCGAGTGGTCGGTCCTGGTCAGCGCCTTGAACCTGGTCTTGTCGAACGCTTCGCCGCCGCGGGTGGCGGCCAGCGCCGCGGCGGCGAGGTTGTCCAGTTGCCGGTGGCTGAGGAACATCAGGTAGCCGGACTCGACGTACTTCGCCTCGCCCTTCTTCTTGTCGGCCTTGGCCAGGCCGGCGGCGACGAACACGTCGGCGGCCATCGCCGCGGCGTCATCGTCGGAGACGCCCGGGTCGATGGCCTGGATCCGCCCGGCGAGGGATTCGCCGACCCGCTTGGTCCGCTCGCCGAGCTGGGATGCGTCGAGCAGGTCGTCGAAGGCCAGCCGGATGGCCCGCTTCCACGCCTGGCTGGAGACCCGGGCCCGGCGTACGCCGCCGTAGCTGGCGGTCTTCGGCGAGCCGGTGTCGTCCCGGTTGAGGTTGCTCGGCGGAACGGTGTGCAGGGCGTAGACGTCGATGATGGCGCGGTTCATGCCGGGGTCTCCTCGGTGGTGTCGGGGTCGGGGTCGGGGTTGGTCGGATCGGGATCGGTCGGGTCGGAGCCGGTCGTGCCGTGGGGTCGGCTGCGGAAGAACTCGCGGCCCCAGCTGGCCTGCATCCGCTGCCGGCCGTCGGGGCGGCGCAGGGTGCGCAGGTCGTCGGCCAGCAGGCCGTAGTCCAGCGGGATCTGGTGCCCGCGCAGCATGGTGACCAGCCCGCGCAGGTGGTAGATGCTCTCCTGGTAGGTGCTGGCGGTGCCGAGCGCGGCGAAGCGGCGGCGGACACCGTCCGGCCCGGTCGAGTTTCGGATCAGGTCGGCCAGGGCCTGGCCGAGCCCCCGGCGGTCGACGTGCATCCGCTCCCGCCGCGACTGCTGGTGCAGCGCGTAGAGACTGACGGCGTCGTGGACGGCGTACTCCTCGTCGGTCGCGGTGATCCGCCCGACGTCGAACCGGCGGCGCTCGTCAAGGAGCTCGTCCGGGACGTACAGGTACTGCTCCAGGGTGTAGTCGAAGCCCGGGTCCCGGCCGATGACGCGACGCAGCCGGGCGAGCGTGCTCACCGCCTCCGGGTGCGGTGGCTCGCGCAGCAGCCGGGCCTGGAGGCGGCCGACGGTGGTGGCGACGTGGTCGCCCAGCTCGCTGCGGCTCCTCCCCCGCACCTTGCGGACCGGGGCGTCCGGCTGGTCTACCTCAACCGTTGTCACGCTGCTACCTCCTGTTTGCGGTCCGGGCCAGTTGCCATGGGCAGCGCCTTGGCCAGGCCGGTCCGGAACCACGTCTCGGCCTGGGAGCTGGAGTAGTGGATCTCCCGGTTGTTCCGGTCCAGCTTGGTGCGGCCGACCCAGGCGGCCGGGCCGGCTGACCCGACAAGTTCGCGGCCGAGCCGTTCGACCGCCCGCCGCACCAGGCGCTGCCAGCCGGCCCGTTCGGTCGCCGGGTCGCTGTCCGGGACCAGCCTGAGCAGCCAGTCCCGGAAGGCGCGGTCCAACATGGCGTACGCCCGTTCGGCCGCCCGGTCGGCGTCGCCGCCGTCATCGGAGCCGCCTGCGGCGCGTACCAGGTTGGTGGCCAGGTGGCGCAGCGCCCGCACCGCCGCCTCCGCGTCGGCGGTGGCGTCGACCGCCGTGGTACGCAGCGGCGAGCCCTCGACCAACAGCGACACGTTCATGGTCAGGGTGTCGGTGAACACCTCGTCGATGACGGCCTGCTGGGTGCCGTAGGTGACGCTCACCGCCCGGGGTCGGGCCTGGAAGTCCGGCCCCACCACGCCGTCGCGGCGGAGCCGGGCCAGCCATTGCAACACCATGGCCGACTGTCGCTGCGGTGATTCGCCCGTCGACGGCGCCGGTGGCGGCAGCAGGGTTTCGAGCCCGCGCCACAGGGCCCGGGTGTGGTCGTGCGGCCGGGGCAGGTAGATCGGGGCCTTCTTCTGCTCGCGTTCCCGTGGTGCGCTGCGTCCCCAGACGCTCATCGGTTCCAGCAGATGGCGATCCTGCCAATCGAGCCGGTCACCGATGGCGATCATCGCGCCGGTGATGCCGTCCCGGCCGCCGAACAGCCGGATCCGCCGGGACTGCCAGGTGTAGAGGCTGAGGACGCCGTACGGGCCGCGGGTCGCCTCGGGTTCCTCGGCGGCGGTCTGCGGCTCGCGTTCCCACACCGGCAGGTCCCGCTCGTCGGCCCGCTGCCAGTTCGGGGCGGCCGGAACCAGGTTGAGCAGCAGGGTCTCCAGCAGGGTGTCACCCTCCAGGTAGACGCCGCCCAGGTTGCCGAGCGTGCCGACCCCGATCGAGTAGCCCTTGCCCTTCTTGACCCGGGGGTCACCGACGGCGCCGGTCTTGATGCCCGCCGGGTCGTACGCCTGGCAGTGGACCAGCCAGCGGGCCGCCTCGGCGGGCGGGATCGACTCCATCCCGACACCGGCCCGGGTGGTCAGGAACGGCATCCCGTTGGGCACGTCGGCGATGATCCGTTCCAGGCCGTACGTGTTCTCCTTCTCCGCCCGCAGGTCGGCGACCTGGTAGAACGGCTGCGTCGGGTGCAGCAGGTCGAACCGGTCGCGAAACTCGTCGAGATAGTCGGTGAGGTCCACCAGCGGTAGCCGCTTTCCCCGCCACAGGGCCAGCCAGGCCGCCTCGCCGGCCGGACCGTCGGTGGCCCGGTGCAGGACCGCCAGCGCCAGCCGCAGGATCGCGAACGTCTGCGTCGGCAGCTCACAGGCGATCATGCGTACGTCGCCGGCCTGCTCGAACAGGCCGCGCAGCGACACCTCCCGGCGCTGACCCGCGGCGTCCAGCACCGGGATCCACGCCTCATCAACCAGCGAGAACCCGGCTGTGCGATCGGAACTTGTCACGTCCGCCTCCAACCCTCTACTGTCGACCGCAGCCGACGCAGCGAAGTGAGCTCAGTGAGTCTACTGCTAGCATTTCGAAAAATCGGCTGCAAGTTCCCTCCTAGCGAGGGGTGATCCGTGAGCACAGTGGGTCGTAACAACGCTCCCCGCGTATGCGGGGATTCCTATCCATTTCGGACAACACGGAGTCCCTCTTGAGGGTTGTAGTGAAGATCGAAGGAGCCAATGTGCCCGTTACCTTCACCGTCGATCTCCAGGACGAGTTCGCCGGACAGCCAGTGGCTGTCCTGCCAGGCGCGGACGTCGACCCGACGCTCCAACTCGGCGATGACCTCGTCGATGACGTCCACGGCGGTCATCGAGCGGGGCAGTGGCAGGGTGCAGCGGGCGACCTGCCGGGCCAGTCGCCAGTCCGGCGCGGTGGCGGTGGGGACGACGACCCCACCCCCGTCGATCCATGGTGGAACGACCAGGTTGGCTGAGTCGCGTACCAGGAGGATGACCTCAAGCGTCTCCCCGTCGGTGTCCCGGACGTGCCCCCGGGCCGCCTGGTCGTCCGCGTCACCGACGCCGCCGGAGAGCCAGCCGATCAGCGGCACGCCGGCTTCAGCGACATTGGCGAGGAGGAAGCTGCTGGCCTTCAGCTCCTTGGCGGTGAACGCCTCCCGTTGTTTCGCCTCGGCGTCGACCAGCGCCGGCTGCCACGCCGCCGGCCCGACCGGGCCGCCGCCGTAGGCGGCCTGAGTCAGCGGCGCGATGTCGGCGGGCAGCCGCAGCGGCACGCCGTCCAGGTGCGGCAGCAGCACGGCGGCGCTGCGCAACAGCAGGGCGGGCTGGTAGACCCGGCGCGATCCGCTGACCGGCTCGGGTGGCTCCTGGGCCCAGTCGGCCCCTGTGATCCAGCAGGTCGGAGTGGCCAGCGGGGCGGGCCGGTCGGCGCGCGGGTGCCGGTGCAGTCGGCCGATGCGCTGCAACACCAGGTCGACCGGGGCCAGGTCGGTGACCAGCAGGTCGAAGTCGATGTCGAGGGACTGTTCGGCAACCTGGCTGGCGACCACAATATGTCGGTATGGGCGATTTCCATTACCGGGTGGCCCGAAGGTCTCGCTGAGCCAGCGGTCCTTGGCGGCCCGGTCGACCGCCATGAACCGGGAGTGTGCCACCGCGACGGGGGTGTCCGGGCCGAGTGTCGCGCGCAGCATCGCGGCCGTCTCCTGGACCCGGGCGACGGTGTTGCGGATGACCAGGGCGCAGCCGCCGTCCCGTAACCGCTCGCGCAGCAGGTCGGCCAGGGCCGCCGGCTCGTCGTCGAGGAGCCGCAGTCGCACGTCGATTCCCCGGCCGGAGTCGGCGCAGGTGGTGGCGATGGCGCCGCGTTCCTCGGTGGACGTGCTGACCAGCGGATATCTCAGGTCGCTGCGCAGCGCCGCGTACGGGTCAACCTTCGGCTTGTGGCGGTCGCGCCAATTCGGCTTGGGTGGCGGGCCGAACCGGCCGTCGTCGTACGCGGCCAGCAACTCGGCCCGTCGCTGCGCGGGCAGCGTCGCCGAGAGCACGACGACCGGCACGCCGTACGCGCCGAGCCACTCCAGCGCCCGGTCCAGGAAGCGTCCCATGTAGACGTCGTAGGCGTGCGCCTCGTCGATGACGACGACCTTGCCGGCCAGGCCGAGGTGACGCAGCACCAGATGCTTGCCCCGCAGCGCGGCGAACAGCAACTGGTCGATGGTGCCGACGACGAAGCTGGACAGCAGCGACCGTTTCGACCCGGCCAGCCAGGTGTGTACGCCGATCGCGGTGCCCCCGTCGTCCTCGGCGATCGCGCTCGGCAGCGAGTTGTGGCGCAGCCGGTCGTACTCGGTGTTGAGGGCCGCCTTGCCGTGGGCGAGCCGCACGTCCCGGTCGCCCCGGCCGGCCTGGGCGTCGGGCAGCCGGCGCAGCCAGGACAGCGTCCGGTCGAACATCGCGTCGCTGGTGGCCCGGGTGGGCAGTGCGAGGTAGCAGCCGGCGGCCCCGGTGCGGCGGGCGAGGATCTCGACCGCCGCCAGCGCCGCCTCGGTCTTGCCCTCCCCCATCGCCGCCTCGACGATCATCATGCCCGGTGCCGGCATGGTGGCGGCCAGCTCGGCGACGGCGTGCTGAACCGGGCGCGGCGTCGCGCCGTCGGGCAGGGCGAACCGGGTGGCGAACAGTTCGGCGGCGCTCGCCGGCGCCGCCGCCGGGATCCACGGCGCGGGCAGGTCGACCTCGTTCCAGCCGGTCCGCAACCGGTCGGCGTCGGAGGCATCCAGCAGGTACGGGAAGAACTCCTCGTTGCTGGCGATCCAGTCGGCCATGATGACCAGCCCGGTGAGGGCCGCCTGCACCGGTTGCGACAGCGGCGCCGTGGACCAGGCGCCGAGTTGGTCGCCGGCGCCGGACCGGTCGGTCATCCAGATCAGCAGCTCCCGCTGCGTGTGCTGCCAGGCGTCATCGCCGAGCAGGTGGCGGCGGGTGCAGACGCCGGTCAGCACCTCGTCGGTGGGTGGCATCCCGTGGTGTCCGCCGACCACCACCGCGTACGGGTGTGGGTCGTACCAGTCCTGCTCCCGCAACCATTCGGCGAGCAGGACGTGCCCGGCAGCGTCGTGCCGGGCGTGCCGGCGGTCGGCGCAGACCAGTTCCCGGTCGAAGGTGAGCCCCTGGTCGCGCATCCGCTCGACCAGGCCGGCGGTGTGGCCCCGGAAGGACGCCTGGACGGCGAACGCCGGCGTGGCCTTGCCGATGTCGTGTACTCCGGCCAGCCAGACGGCCAGCGTCCGACCGGCGGCGTCCCCGCCGGGCAGTTCCGCGGCGATCCGTCGGCGTACGGCGGGGCTGAGCCAGTGGTCCCACAGCCGGCCGGCCACGTCGGCGGCGTCGGCCAGGTGCCGCCACAGTGGCAGCCAGCCGATCGCCGAGGTGCCCTTGCGGTCGGTCTTGCCCCAGACCGCGCGGGTCGCGTCGCTCAGCCCCGAGCCGTTCGGGGCGATGATGGTGGTCATGACAGCGCCGGCAGCAGGTCGCTCGGCTGGCCACTGTGCGACAGGTACAGCACGTCCCGGGCCCGGGTGAGCGCGACGAACAGCAGGCAGCGTTCGCGTTGCAGGTCCTGCCGGTGCGCGTGCGGGTCCTCGGTTGCCGAGGTCACCGCGTTGGCCGCCGGCAGCACGCCCAGGTCCAGCCCGACCACGGCGAGGCACTGGAATTCCAGTCCCTTCATGCCGTGCATGGTGGCGACCCGTACCCCGTCGGTGCCGTGCTTGTCGTCGGCGACCGGGATATGCGCGTCGACGAGCGTCTCGGTGATGGCCCTGACGAGTTTCCCGGTGCGGGCGGCCACGCCGATGGCGTGCGGTTCGACGCCCTGGTCCAGCCAGGTGCCGACCCGTTCGATGAGCGCTTCGAACTCGTCGTCCCGGCTGGGGTGGGTGGTCAGCACCGGCACGCCGCCCCGGGTGACCGATCGGTAGCCGACCAGGCTGTCGGGGTTGTCGTCCAGGCCGAGCGCGGCGTCCGCGTTGAGGACCTTCACCGACAGGTCCAGGATCTCGTGGGTGGTGCGGTAGTTGACGGTCAGCCGGCGGGTCCGGCCGCGCACCGGAATGCCGAGCTGGGTGAGGGAGACGTGGTTGTCGTAGATGCGCTGGTAGGGGTCGGCGAGTAGGAACAGGTCGTTCTCCCCGGCGGGTACGAGCGCGCGCAGCAGCCGCCACTGCGCCGGGTGCAGGTCCTGGCCCTCGTCCACGACGATGTGCCGGTACGGGCTGGGGGTGCGTCCCACGATCCGTGCGGCCTCGTCGGCGAGCTGGGTGTGGGTCCGCATCCGCTGCTTGGCCAGCCTGGTGACCACGCCGTCGATCGCGGTCCAGATCTGCTCGCGCTGCGAGGTGTGCAGTGCGAACCCCCGGCCCTTGCGGGAGGCGTCGCGGTACGCCTCCAGGCTGGTGAGCTGCTGGGCCAGGATCACCTGTTCCCACTCGCGCTTGAGGAAGGCGGTGCTGACCTTGGCGACCACCCCGGCCCGGTTCGCATAGCTGGGAGCGGTCTTCGCGGCCTCCTCCCACAGCGGGTCCATGGCCACGTCGGTGGCGACGGTGACCCTGGTGCCGGCGCGGGTGACGATCTGATGCGCCAGCTTGTCGACGCCGATCACGTCGATCCGGCGCAGGACCGCGGAGTCGGTGGTGAGCAGGCGTAGCTGTCTGGCCAGGGCGTCGGCGAGGGAGCGGGTGAACGTGGTCAGCAACACCTTCGACTCGTCGTCGGGCAGCCGCCGGGCGAGGAAGACCGCCCGGTGCAGGCCGGTGACGGTCTTGCCGGTGCCGGCGCTGCCAGTCACCAGGGCGGGGCCGCTGTAGACCTCGCGGTAGGCGATGTCCCGCTGAGTGGGGTGCAGGAAGGCGCGCCACACGTCGAACGGGTGGTCGAGGATCGCGGCCAGCTCCACCGGCCCGGAGACGAACTTGATCCGCTCGGGGGTGCGCCTGGCGGCGGTGAGCATGTCGGCCGAGTCCACCTTGCCGGTGACGACCCGTTCGGCGACCTCCTCCCACGCCTCCTGCGTGGACATTCCGCTGGCCAACGCCAGCAGGACGTCGAGTTGAGCCTCCGGCAGCCGGCCGCGCAGGCTCTCCAGTTGCTCGTCGGTGCTGATCAGCCGCAGCAGCGGTATCAGATCCTCGTCCACTCCGAGCCGGCTGAGGTCGGCGTTCGACACCCGGTCGAACAGAGGTTCACTGTTCGCCGCCGGTGCCGGGGTGGTGGCGGCAAACTCCTCGATGGCGGTCTGGTCGCGCACCTCAAGCACGCCGAGCACCTGGTTGACGGTGAACCGCCGGCTGGTGGCGAAGGTGATGGCATCGTCGTGCGGCAGCACGTTGAGCAGCGCGTACCGTTCTTCACCGAGGGCGAGCACGACCCCGCGATAGGACAGGTCGACGCGGATGGTGCGGATGTTCGGATCGCGGGCGCCGGTCAACTTCTCCAGGTGCATGCCGGCGTGGGTGTGCGCGGCGAACTTCACGATCGCGGCCAGGACGGCACGCTGCACCGGCTTCTGCAACCTGCCATAGGCGGGCAGAAAGCCCAGGTCGAGGGCCAATTCGGCCATGCGTCCTCCCCTGGTCTGCATCGGATTGTTCGGGGCACCCGACAAAGGCGCGCCATAGGCGGAACGGGCACCGGTCATCTGCGCGGCGGTCGACCTCAGCCACGGATCACTCTGGCACAAGGACACGTCACTAGGCAAGCTGTGAACAATGTTTCCAAGAATTATCCCAACGGCGGCGGTTTACGAGCGTCAGGACGGCGACCAACCGTCCAAACTGGCACCGAACGGCGCTGAGCGGCCTGTTACGCTCACCGCGTGGTGGCCGGCGCGAGCCTCAAGGACCGGTATCAGGTGGACCGCTTTCCGTTGCCACACAACGGAATGGGCGAGGTCTGGCCAGCGCGGGACAGGCTGCTCAACCGACCGGTCATCGTCAAGCTGGTCAGCTCCGCCGGGCTGGACCTCGATCTCGTACGCCGATTCCGGCGCGAGGCGCTGCTGACCGCTCGGCTGACCCATCCCGGTGTGCCCGCGGTCTACGACCTCGGCGAGCACGACGGCCGCCCCTATCTGGTGTTGCAGAAGATCGACGGGATAGCCCTGTCGGACCTGGTCGCGGAACACGGCCCACTGCCGGTGGCCTGGGTGGCCGCCATCGGAGCCCAGATCAGCAGCGTACTGAGCGCCGCTGGGCAGATCGGCCTGATCCACCGGGACATCAAGCCGAGCAACGTCATGCTGGAGCCGAGCGGAGCCGCCAAGGTGCTCGACTTCGGCCTCGCCGTGATCCACGGCGACGACCGGTACTCCCGGATCACCCAGAGCGGGCAGAGCCTCGGCACCGTCGGATACATGGCACCCGAACAGGTCCACGGCGGACCTGCCGATCGCCGAACCGACCTGTACGGGCTGGGCGCCACGCTTTTCGACCTGCTCACCGGCCAGCCGCCCTTCGACGGCGCCACGATGACCATGCTGCGACGCCAGGTCGAAGAACCGCCACCCCGACCGGGACAGCTGCGCTCCGACACCCCAGCCAACCTGGATGATCTGATCCACGCCCTGCTGGCGGTGCACCCGGACGATCGACCGTCCGACGCCGCCGAGGTGTACGCCACGCTGGCCCCGCTCGCCCAGGATCTGCCACCGCTCCCCGGCGTGGTGCCCGACCGGGATGACGCTGTGCGCGCGTACGCCGCCGTCGTCGGTCGGGTGCCGCAGCCCACCCGGCACACCGCGGCTCCGCAGCCCCGGCCCGCGGAGCCCGGCCCGGAACTCGCCGTGAAGCGCGCCGAGGAGGAGGCAGAACGCCTGCTCACCGCCGGCGAGTTCCGGGCCGCCGCCCGGCACTGGCGGCAACTCGCGGACCTACATGCGGAGCGCCACGGGGACGACGACCCGGCGGTTCTCGACTACCGGCTGCGCGCCGCCCGCGCCCACACCGCACTTGGCGAACACAGCCGGGCCCGGCGCCAACTGCGTGCCCTGCTGACCGACCGCCTCCGGTTCGACGGCCCCGAACACCCCGCGGTCGTCGAGCTGTGCCAGGAGATCGCGCAGCTCGACGACCAGCAGCCGACGGGTTGACCTGGCGGGTCAGCCGTCCTGGAAATACACCGAACGTGGGTCGCTGAACTCGCGCGGCAACAGCACCGCCTTCTGCTCGGGAAACCGGGCGCCCTGGTAGTGGAAGATCAGCGCGCAGGTCTGCCCTCGCGTCTCCGTGGTCAGCGCCCGGCGGGCGAGCGGGGAGTACATGCCGCTGTGCTTCAACCAGGCCGCCTCCTCGCCGTGCCGGTCGAAGCCCCGGCCGATGGCCGCATGGCCGAACGAGTCGTGCACCGCCCGGAACATGTCGTTCTCACCATCGGTGAGGTACGGGTGCGGGTTCCCGGTCGCCGAGGTGGCGAAGACCTTCAACCGGCGGTGGGCCAGGTCCTCGGCCATCGCCCCGGCCTCGGCGTACGGGTCGGTGTCCACGACCCGTACGGCCACGCCGAGTCCACCGAACTCCACCGGGCCCACGAGAAACCGGTACTGACGTGCGGTCTCCCGCCGGAACACCTCGTACGCGGCAAGGGCTCGGTCGTCTCGCACGGGTGCGGACAGGTACGCCGCCGCGATGGCCGCACCCCGCTCCGGATCGAGTCGCACCCGGGCGTAGTCGCCGGGCGCGACGAAATCATGGCAACCCCACCGCCGCGCACCAGCGGCCAGAAATGGAACCGGCGCCAGCGGTGGAAGTGACGCGACCGCGGCCGGCGATGGCGATGGCGATGGCGATGAAGCCAATCGTGTTCATGGTCCTCCTCAGGTCGTTGGGCTTCAGAGGTTGAAAGGCTGACGTCCGTCGGCGTGTCTGCGTGATCTGGGTCGATGTGGGCGGTAGGCCGGAGGTATGAGGTATCCGGCTGGTGGTGGCATGAACGCGGCAGCC
>NZ_JBTIXF010000098.1:0-15905 GCF_055793945.1 Plantactinospora sp. A48
CAGGACCTTAGGTCAGGTGCTCGCAAAGTCCGCAGATCCGTCCAGCGACGTCGTCGTGGAGGTCAAGCACGGCGGATGGACACGCCCTGCGGACAAGAACAAACGCCCTCCGCCCGGCGCACCGGAGGGAATTCCATGGCTGTCTCCGACACCCGCACCGGGCGGACGTCCGCGCCGGTCGGCCCGACCCGGCCACCCGGCCGACGGCGGCGCGGTGACCCCGCGTACTGGTTGTTCCTGGTGCCCGGCGCGGTGCTGTTCGCGCTGGTCATCGGCGGCCCGCTGCTGTTCACCGGCTACCTGTCGCTGACCCGGTGGTCCGGGATCGGCGACCCGACCTTCATCGGCCTGGACAACTACCAGCGCCTGCTCGACGACAGCGTGTTCTGGATGTCGTTCCGCAACACGCTCGCGATGATCGTCGCGATGGTCGTGCTGCCCACCCTGCTCGGGCTGGTTCTCGCGGCGGTGCTGTTCGACACCATCGGCCGGCGGTTCAAGCCGCGGACCGTCGCCGCGCTGCGGGCCGCGTACTACCTGCCCCAGGTGCTGCCCGTGGTGGTCGCCGGCATCGTCTGGGGCTGGATCCTGCGTCCCGACGGCGCTCTCAACGGGGTGCTCGACGCGGTCGGCCTGGGCGCGCTGCGACACGACTGGCTCGGTGACCCGGACACCGCGCTGCCGGCGGTGATGGCGGTGATGATCTGGGTCCAGCTCGGCTACCCGGTGGTGGTGTTCATGGCCGCGTTGCAGCGGGTCGACCCGGACCTGTACGAGGCCGCGGAACTCGACGGCGCCGGTTGGCTGCACCGGTTCCGGGCGATCACCCTGCCGCAGATCCGGCCGGAGACGTTCGTCGTCGCGCTCACCTGCACCATCGCCGCGATGAAGGTGTTCGGGCCGATCTACGCGCTGACCCGGGGCGGCCCGGAGAACTCCACGAACGTCCCGTCCTACTTCGCCTACTACACGTTCTTCAAGAAACTCCAGGTCGGCTACGGCTCGGCGATCTCCACCGTGCTCACCCTGCTCATCGTCGTGGTGGCCCTGCTGTTCATCCGGGCCCAGCGCCGAGCCGAACAACGGGACGGGAGTGCCTGATGGCCGTCACGCTCACCACCACCGCCCCGGCCGGCGCCGACGCCACCGACGCCAGCACCGGCCACCCCGGCCGACGGCGTACGCCCGACCGGTACCACCGGGGCGCCGGCCGGTGGATCGTGCTCGCGGTCGTCACCGCCGGTGCGCTGGTCATGCTGGTGCCGTTCGTGTTCATGCTGCTCAACTCGTTCAAGTCGCCCGGACAGTACTCGACCGACGGGCCGTTGAGCTGGCCGAAGGAGTTCCACACCCAGGGCCTGCGGACGTACTGGACCGCCGCCGGCTTCCCGCGGAAGCTGTGGAACTCGGTGCTCATCTCCGGCTCGGTGGCGGTGCTCGCCGTCCTCGTCTCGCTGCTCAACGCGTACGCGCTGGGAATCGGGCGGGTCCGGGGCCGGCTGTGGATCGTCGGCCTGTTCCTGCTGGGCAACATGCTGCCGCAGGAGTCGCTGGTCTACCCGCTGTACTACTTCGCCAAGGAGGTCGGCCTCTACAACACCCGACTGGTGGTGATCATCATCTTCACGGTCATCCAGAGCGCGTTCGGCACGTACCTGCTGGCCTCCGTGCTCGGCACGTTCCCCCGGAGCCTGCTCGAGGCCGCCGCGCTGGACGGCGCCGGGAAGTGGCGGATCCTCTGGCGGGTCGTGCTCCCCAACGTCCGGCCCACCTGCGCGGTGCTGCTGGTCTTCTTCTTCATCTGGACCTGGAACGAGTTCCTCATCCCGCTGGTGATGCTGATCGACAACTCGACCCAGACCGTCCCGGTGGCCCTCGCCTCGTTGCAGGGCGACCGGCTGATGGACGCCACGACCACCAACGCCGGCTCGCTGATCAGCCTGGTCCCGGCGGTCCTGTTCTTCCTCATCTTCCAGCGCACGTTGAGCCGCGGTATCACGGTAGGAGCCGAAAAGTGAAGTTCACCGACGGGTACTGGCAACTGCTTCCCGGGGTCAGCGTGCTGCGCCCCAACACCGTCGAGTCGGTGGAGCCGGAGGAACGCGGCTTCACCGTGTTCGCCCCCACCGGGCGGATCAGCGGACGCGGCGACACGTTGAACCGGCCGGTGGTGACCGTACGGTTCTTCAGCCCCGCCCCCGGGGTGGTCGGGGTGACCATCGGACACCACCTCGGTGGGCTGCCCAAGCACCCCCGCTTCGGGCTGACCACCGACGACGGGCACCCGGTCAGCGTCGACGTCACCGAGGTGAGCGCGACGCTGACCACCGGCGACCTGACCGCCCGGGTCAACCTGGTCGACGGGTGGCGGGTCGACTTCCTCCACGGCGACCGCCCGGTCACCTCGTCCACCGGACGCAGCATCGGGATCGTCACCGACGCCCAGGGCCGCAGGTACGTCCACGAGCGGTTGGCGCTCGGCGTCGGCGAGACCATCTACGGCCTCGGCGAACGGTTCGGCGCGTTCGCCAAGAACGGCCAGGTCGTCGACATCTGGAACGCCGACGGCGGCACCACCAGCGAGCAGGCGTACAAGAACGTGCCGTTCTACCTGAGCAGCGCCGGCTACGGCGTGCTGGTCGACCACCCCGAGCACGTCTCCTTCGAGGTCGGCTCCGAGGTGGTGTCGCAGACCCAGTTCAGCGTCGCGGGGCAGTCGCTCACGTACTACGTGATCGACGGGCCGACCCCCAAGGACGTGCTACGCCGCTACACCGCGCTCACCGGGCGGCCGGCCCGGGTGCCGGCCTGGTCGTACGGGCTGTGGCTGTCGACGTCGTTCACCACCTCGTACGACGAGAAGACGGTGGTCGAGTTCATCGACGGGATGGCCGAGCGGGGCCTGCCGCTGTCGGTGTTCCACTTCGACTGCTTCTGGATGCGCCAGTTCCACTGGGTCGACTTCCTGTGGGACCCCGCCACCTTCCCCGACCCGGCGGGCATGCTGCGCCGGCTGCACGAGCGTGGCCTGAAGGTGTGCGTCTGGATCAACCCGTACATCGCCCAGCGGTCGTACCTGTTCGAGGAGGGCCGCCAGGCCGGCTACCTGGTGCGCAACCCGGACGGCTCGGTCTGGCAGTGGGACCACTGGCAGGCCGGCATGGCGCTCGTCGACTTCACCAACCCGGACGCCGCGGCCTGGTTCGCCGGCAAGCTCAAGGACCTGCTGGACATGGGCGTGGACTGCTTCAAGACCGACTTCGGCGAGCGCATCCCCACCGACGTGGTGTGGCACGACGGCGCCGACCCGCAACGCATGCACAACTACTACTCGTACCTCTACAACCAGACCGTGTTCCGGCTGCTGGAAGCCGAGCGCGGGGTGGGGGAGGCGGTGGTCTTCGCCCGGTCCGCCACCACCGGCGGCCAGCAGTTCCCGGTCCACTGGGGCGGGGACAGCGAGTCGACCTTCGTGTCCATGGCCGAGTCGCTGCGCGGCGGGCTGTCCCTGGCGGCGTCCGGGTTCGGCTACTGGAGCCACGACATCGGCGGGTTCGAGGGCACCCCCGACCCGGCGGTGTTCAAGCGGTGGGTCGCGTTCGGGCTGCTCTCCTCGCACTCCCGGCTGCACGGCAACGGGTCGTACCGGGTGCCGTGGGCGTTCGACGACGAGGCGGTGGACGTGCTGCGGCACTTCACCCGGCTCAAGCTGCGGCTGATGCCGTACCTGGCGGCGGTCGCCGAGGAGGCCCACCGCGACGGCGTGCCGATGATGCGGCCGATGATCCTGGAATTCCCCGACGACCCGACCTCGGCGTACCTGGACCGGCAGTACATGCTCGGCCCGGACCTGCTGGTCGCCCCGGTGATGAGCGCCGACGGCCAGGTGACCTTCTGGGTGCCGGCCGGGACCTGGACCGACCTGCTCACCGGCGAGCAGCTCACCGGCCCGGCGTGGGTGGAGCAGAAGCACGGCTTCGACAGCCTGCCGCTGCTGGCCCGGCCCGGCTCGGTCATCCCGTTCGGCGCGGTCGACGACCGGCCCGACTACGACTGGGCCGAAGGCGTGCAACTGCGCTGCCACGCCCCGGTCGACGGGCACCGCCACCGGGTCCGGATACCGTCCAACGGCACCGGTCCGGGTGCCGAGTTCGACGTGAGCTTCGACGCCGGCGCCGCCCGCGCCGAACTGGTGTCGGGATCCGCGACGCGGTACGACTGCGTCGTGGTTACCTCGGAGGGAGCACGATGAGTGGAACACCTGAGCTGCCGGCCGAGCCCGTTCTTCCGGCGGGCTTCGTCTTCCCGGCGGACTTCGTCTGGGGTACGGCCACGGCCGCGTACCAGATCGAGGGTGCCGCCACCGAGGACGGCCGGGGACCGTCCATCTGGGACACCTACAGCCACACGCCGGGACGCACCCTGAACGGTGACACCGGCGACGTCGCGGACGACCACTACCACCGGATGCCCCAGGACCTCGACCTGCTGACCGAGCTGGGAGTGAGCGCGTACCGGTTCTCCATCTCGTGGCCCCGGGTGCAGCCCGGCGGATCGGGCCCGGCCAACTCCAAGGGACTGGACTTCTACTCGCGGCTCGTGGACGGGCTGCTGGCCCGGAACATCCGGCCGGTGGCCACCATGTACCACTGGGACCTGCCGCAGGAACTGGAGGACGCCGGTGGCTGGCCGGCCCGGGACACCGCGCTGCGCTTCCAGGAGTACGCGGGCATTGTCGTCGGCGCGCTCGGCGACCGGATACACACCTGGACCACCCTGAACGAGCCGTGGTGCTCGGCGTACCTGGGCTACGGGTCCGGCGTACACGCGCCGGGGCGGACCGAACCGGCGGCGGCGCTGGCCGCCGTACACCACCTGAACCTGGCGCACGGCCTGGCCGGCCGGGTGGTCCGGGAGCTGGCGCCGGCCGCGCAGCTGTCGGTGACCCTGAACCTGCACGTGATCCGGCCCGCGTCCACGTCGCCCGCCGACACCGACGCCGTACGCCGGATCGACGCGCTGGCCAACCGGGCGTTCCTCGGGCCGATGCTGGACGGTGCGTACCCGGCCGACCTGATCGCCGACACCGCCGCCGTCACCGACTGGTCGTTCGTGCGCGACGGCGACGAACAGACCTCGGCGGTGCCGCTGGACGTGCTCGGGGTGAACTACTACTCGACGACCCTGGTCCGGGCCGCCGACCCCGGTGCGCCACGCAGCAGCGCCGACGGGCACGGCGCCTCGGAACACAGTCCGTGGGTCGGCGCCGACGACGTCGACTTCCTGCCGCAGCCCGGCCCGCACACCGCGATGGGCTGGAACATCGACCCGTCCGGCCTGACCGAACTGCTGGTCCGGCTGCACCGGGAGTACCCCGCCCAGCCGCTCATGATCACCGAGAACGGCGCGGCGTTCGACGACGTGGTCGGCCCCGACGGCCTGGTCCACGACGACGCCCGGGTCGACTACCTGCGCCGGCACGTCGCCGCGCTGGCCGACGCCCGGGCGGCCGGGGTGGACGTGCGCGGCTACTTCGTCTGGTCACTGCTGGACAACTTCGAGTGGGGCTACGGGTACGACCGCCGTTTCGGCATCATCCGCGTCGACTACGACACCCAGGAACGCAGCCTGAAGGACAGCGCCCGCTGGTACCAACAGCTCACCGCCACGGGCCGGGTGTAAGGAAGGGCACCTTGTTACCGCTTTTCGTATAGCAAGGCCCCCGCTTAACCTCCGGAACCGCTCGGCCACGAGATCGACCCAAGTTCGGCGATACCGGGGTGTCAGCGCCGTCGGACACCCCGGTATCGCCGAACTTGCGCCAGAGGCCGGAGGCCGGAGGCCAGAGGCCAGAGGCCGGCGACCGGCGGCCGGCCGGCCGTGGACCACCCACACCCGGTCCGCGGCGGCGAACAGTTCGGTGACCCCCATCCGGCAGCCCACCAGTCCGGGCGTACGCGTCGCGGCAGCCGGATGTTCGCGGCCGCGCACGGTGTTCCCTCCAGCCCGCTGAGTCACGGATGGCGCGCCGTTGACGGGCGTTAAGAAGGGCCCCCTGCTATACGAAAAGCGATAACAGGGGGCCCTTCCTTACCGCCTCAGACCCGGGTGAAGACCAGGGCGACGTTGTGGCCGCCGAAGCCGAAGGCGTTGTTCAGCGCCGCCGGGATGTCGAGGTGACGGGGCTCGTGGGCGGCCACGTCGAGGTCCAGACCGTCGTCCGGGTCGTCCAGGTTGATCGTCGGCGGCACGACGCTGTTGGTGATGGCCAGGATGGTGGCGATCGACTCCAGCGCGCCGGCGGCACCCAGCAGGTGACCGGTCATCGACTTGGTGGCCGACAGCACCGCGTGGTCGCCGATGGTGGCCTTCAACGCGCCGATCTCCAGCATGTCGCCGACCGGCGTCGCGGTGGCGTGCGCGTTGACGTGCCGGATGTCGGTGCCGGTCACGTCGGCGTCGGCCAGGGCCTTCCGGATGGCCCGGATCGCGCCCTCGCCCTCGGCGTGCGGCTGCACGATGTCGTAGGCGTCGGAGCTGATCCCGGCCCCGGCCAACCGGGCGTAGACCCGGGCGCCGCGCGCGGCGGCGTGTTCGGCCGACTCCAGGATGATCACCCCGGCGCCCTCGCCGAGGACGAACCCGTCCCGGCCCTTGTCCCAGGGTCGGGAGGCCCGCTCGGGCTCGTCGTTACGGGTGGACATGGCCCGCATCGAGGCGAAGCCGGCGATGGGCAGCGGGTGGATGACCGCCTCGGTGCCGCCGGCCACCACCACGTCGGCGCGGCCGGAGCGGATGATGTCCAGGCCGAGCGCCATCGCCTCGGCACCGGTCGCGCAGGCACTGGCCATCGCGTGTACGCCGGCCTTGGCGCCCACCTCCAGCCCGACCCAGGCGGCCGGACCGTTCGGCATGAGCATCGGTACGGTGTGCGGCGACACCCGGCGCGGGCCGGACGCCTCCAGGATGTCGTCCTGGGCGAGCAGGGTGGTCGCCCCGCCGATGCCGGAGCCGAGGCTGACCGCCAGCCGCTCGGGGTCCGGCCCGGAATCGGCGAGCCCGGAGTCCGCCCAGGCCTGCTGGGCGGCGATGATGGCGATCGCCTCGGACCGGTCGAGCCGGCGCAGCCGTACCCGGTCGAGGACCTCGGTGGGTTCCACGGCGAGTTGGGCGGCGATCCGCACGGGAAGCTGACCGGCCCACTCCTGGGTGAGGGGACTCACCCCGGAGCGGCCGGCGAGCATGGCGTTCCAGGTCGACGCGACGTCCCCGCCGAGCGGGGTCGTCGCGCCGAGCCCGGTGACGACGACGTCGGTGCGACTCATGTCAGGACTGCGCCTCGATGTAGCTGACGGCGTCGCCCACGGTCTTGAGGTTCTGCACCTCGTTGTCCGGGATCTTCACCCCGAACTTCTCCTCGGCCGCGACGACGACCTCCACCATGGAGAGCGAGTCGACGTCCAGGTCGTCGGTGAACGACTTGTCCACGGCCACGTCGTCCGGGTTCACCCCGGCGACCTCCTCGAGGATCTCAGCGAGGCCGGCGGTGATCTCGTCACGGGTCATTGTGGTTGGCTTCCTCTCCAGCTGTGGATGTGCGGTGGGCCGGTTGCGGCCCCGTCGACCGGGTCGGAACCCAGCCTGTCGGACCGGGTCGGAACCCGGCCGCTACGTACCGGGTCGGAACCCGGCCCGTTGGACCGGCCGGTCCCGGGTGGGACCGGCGGCCGGCTGCGCGGTCCCGGGACGGGACCGGACGGTTTTCGGTCCGGCCGTGGCTTTCGGGCCACGACCGTGGTCCCCGGCGGGGTCGCCGGTGACCGGTGGAAGGTCACGGGCAGCGGACGACCTGCCCGGCATAGGTGAGGCCGCCGCCGAACCCGAACAGCAGTACGGGCGCCCCGGACGCTACCTCCCGGCGTTCGACCAGCTTCGACAGGGCCAGCGGAACGCTCGCCGCCGAGGTGTTGCCGGACTCGACGATGTCCTTCGCGACGATCGCGTTGGGCATGTCCAGCCGCTTCGCGATGCCGTCGATGATCCGGGCGTTCGCCTGGTGGGGCACGAAGGCCGCGATCTCCTCGGGGGCCACGCCGGCCCGCTCGCACGCCTGCCGGGCCAGCGGGGCGAGCGCGGTCGTCGCCCAGCGGAACACGGACTGGCCCTCCTGCTCGACGTACGGCCGCCAGCCCTCGATCCGGACCGCGTCGCTGCGCTCCGGCACGGAGCCCCACAGGACCGGGCCGATCCCGCTCGGCTCGCCGTCGGCGGTGGCCGTGACCACCGCGGCACCGGCGCCGTCACCGAACAGGATGCAGGTCGACCGGTCGGTCCAGTTGGTGAACTCGGAGAGCTTCTCGGCGCCGATCACGATGGCGTTGCGGGACGCGCCGGCGCTCACCGCGTGGTCCGCGGTGGCCAGCGCGTACGAGAAGCCGGAGCAGGCGGTGTTGATGTCGTACGCGCCGGGCGCGTTGATGCCGAGCTTCGCCGCGACCCGGCACGCCACGTTGGGGCTGCGGTCCACGGAGGTGCAGGTGGCCACGACCACGAGGTCGATGTCGGCGGGGGTGAGGCCCGAGTTGGCCAGCGCCTTCCCGGCGGCGGCCGCGGCCATGTCGGCGACCGTCTCGGTGTCGGCGATCCGCCGGGTGACGATGCCGACCCGGTCCCGGATCCACTCGTCGTTGGTGTCCACCATCCGAGCGAGGTCGTCGTTGGTGAGCACCCGAGCGGGTTGGTAGTGCCCGAGGGCGAGGATGCGGGAACCCATCAGCTGTGCCATCCCTTCGTTCGCGGCCGCGGAGCCGGCCGCGTCGCCGGTCGCGTTGGGGTGATCGTTCCGGCGGTCACGGACGTCCGCCGATCCGGGCCAGCGGCTGGCCCGGTGCGACGGGGCGGTCGGTGTCGGCGAGCCATTCGGTGAGCAGCCCGGTTCCGTGTGCGGTGATCTCGACCGGCCCCTGGCGGGTCGCGACGTACCCGATGACCTGCCCGGTGCGGATCTCGGCGCCTTCGGCCAGACCCTCGGCCCGGCTGAACGCGCCGGCGGTGCCGGCGACCACCACCCGGACGGCGCTGGTGGCGGCCCCGGCGGTCCGGTTGGGGCTGGCCGACCGGGTCGACGGCGCGGAGCCGTGCCGGGCGATCAGGTCCCGCGCGGCGGGCAGGTCGGCCGGGGTGTTCAGGGTGACGATCTCCGGCACCCCGGTGGCCTTGAGCTCCCGCTTGATGAGGCCGGCGAGGGTGCCGGCGGGTGGCAGCTCCAGCACGCCGGTGACGCCGAGGTCGGCGATGGCCCGCATGCAGAGGTCCCAGCGCACCGGCGCGGTGACCTGGCGGACCAGCCGGTGCAGCATCTCCCGGCCGTTGCCGACGACCGTGCCGTCGAGGTTGGACAGCAGGAGCCGGGCCGGGTCGGCCGGAGTGATCCCGGCCGCCACCTCGGCCAGGGCCCGTTCGGCGGGGGCCATGTACGAGGTGTGGAACGCGCCGGCGACCTGGAGTGCCCGGACCCGGGTACCGGCCGGGGCCTCGGCGGCGAGCTTGGCCAGCCCGTCGACCGCGCCCGCGGCGACCACCTGGCCGGCGCCGTTGCGGTTGGCCGGAAACAGGCCGTGCGCGTCGATGGCGGCGATCACCTCGTCCGGGTCGCCACCCAGCACCGCCGACATCCCGGTGGGTTCCAGGGCGCAGGCGGCGGCCATCTCCCGCCCCCGCAGGCCGGCGAGGGTCACGGCGGTTTCGGGGGTGAGGACACCGGCCAGCGCGGCGGCGCCGAGTTCGCCGACGCTGTGACCCGCGGTGAGGGTGACATCGTGCGTCGGGAGGTACTCGCCGGCGAGCAGCGCGGCGGCCACCAGCAGCGGCTGGGTCCGGGCGGTGTCCCGGATCTCCTCGGCGTCGGCCTCGGTGCCGAGCCGCACCAGGTCGACGCCGGCCAGGGTGGACCACCAGCGCAGCCGGGCGGCGGCACCGGGGACGTCGAGCCACGGGGCGAGGAACCCGGGCTTCTGTGAGCCCTGACCGGGGGAGAGTACGACAAGCACGTCTACGACTCTGCGGGATACTCGACAGTTACATGATTGCCGCCAGTCACCAAACCCTCCTACGCCCTTTGTGGGAATGTTACAAAGATCGGTAGAGATGATGCGGGTTTTGGGGCTGCCCGCCCGTTATCGCCGACTAGGTCTGGTTCGAAACCGGTGGGGTAACCGGGTCCAACCGGCCCACGGTGAGGGCGACCCGGAGGGCGTACGCGTCTCGTGAGGCCAGCGGCGAGTAGCCGGTCACCTCCGCGATCCGGCGCAGCCGGTAACGCACCGTGTTCGGATGCACGAACAGCGTCCGGGCCGCGCTCTCCAGCACCCCGCCGCTGGTGAAGAACGCGTCAAGCGTCTCCAGCAGCTCGCCACCGGCCCGAGCCAGCACCGCGAAGACGTCCTGGCGCAGCTCGCGCCGGGCCTCCGGGTCACCGGCCAGGGCGCGCTCGGGCAGCAGGTCCGCCGCGGCCACCGGCCGGGGCGCCGCCGGCCAGGCCGGGGCGGCGCGGAAGCCGGCGACCGCCGCCCGGGCCGACTCGGTGGCGTCGTCGAGACTGGGTACGGCCGGGCCCACCACCACCGGTCCCTCACCGAAGGCGGCCAGCAGCCGTCCGGTGGTGGTGATCGGATCCGCGGCCCCGCCCAGGACCACCACCAGGCGGTCGCCGTGCACCCCGCCGATGATCTCCACGTCGATCCGGCGGGCCACCCGGTAGAGCGTCAGCAGGACGGCAGCCACGTCTCCACCCGGGGAGCGGCCCACCGCCACGGCGACCGGCGGCGCGTCCGCCCAGCCCAACGCCGCGGCCCGGCTGGCCAGCACGTCCCGGGAGTCACCGCGCAGCAGCGCGTCGACCAGCAGCGCCTGCAACCGGGCGTCCCAGGCGCCCCGGGTCTCGGCGGCGCGGGCGTACACCCGGGCCGCCGAGAAGGCGATCTCCCGGGAGAACCGCAGTACGGCCTCCCGCAGCGGCTGTTCCTCGCCGTCCGCGGCCAGGTGCGGCACCTGCTCCTCGACCACGTCGATGGTCACCTTGATCAGCGCCACGGTCTGCTGGAGGCTGATGGTCCGGGCCAGCGTCCGGGGTGCCGCCGCGAAGACCTCGTCGGACACCTCCTGCGGGCTTCCGTTCCGCCCGCCGCCGTTACCCAGCCAGTCGACAAGCGATCGGACCCCCGCCTGGGCCACCAGCATGACCCAGGAGCGTTGCTCGGCGGGCAGCCCCCGGAACCAGGGGAGCGTCTCCTCCATCCGGGCCACGCTGGCCGTTGCCAGCGAGCCGGCGGCCCGCTCGATCCGGCGCAGGGTGGCGACCAGTTCGCCGACCTCGCCGCCCGCAGCGGCACCGCTGCCCAGGCCGGCGGCCCGGGGCGCGGAGGTGAGGTCGTCGGTCGGCACGCTCCCCAGCCTGTCACGCCCGCGGCTGCCCGGTGGCGGCGGCCCGGCCGGACCACGTCGGTCGGTCGATGGCTGGGACGGTGGCGATCGATGGCCGGGTCCGCGCCGGATGATCGATCGCCGCCATCGCCGACGGCGCCGTCAAGAAGGTCGGTACGGGTCAGTACGGTGTCAGCACCAGATCCGGGTGGGTGGGTCGGGACGCGGCCAGTGGCCAGGCTCCGCACCCGGGTGCCGAACGGGTGGCGGCGAGGTCGAGGAGGCCGATAGGTGTACGGGGAGGTCGAGCGCGACCGTGTCGACGGGGAGCGTCCCGGTCCGACGGGTGGACAGCCACCCTGCCCCGGGCTGAACCGGGGCGTCGGGTCGGCGACCCCCGACGGCGGTGCCGAGGCCCAGTCGTCCGGCGGGCGGCCGGACTGCCAGAGCACCCGACGTGGCTGGGCCGGCGCGCACCAACATCTCGGTGTGCGGCCACGGACCCGGGGAGCCCGTCGGGAACGACCGCCGCGTCGGTGGTGCTGACCGGTTTCGGCCCGGGTACGCGACCGCAGCCCTAGGGTTGCTGACGTGAGGGCGATGGCGATCTCCCGGTTCGGGGGCCCCGAACAACTGACCGAGCAGGAACTGCCGGATCCGCGGGTGGGGCCCGACACGGTCCTGGTGCGGACCCGGGCGGCCGGCGTCAACCCGGTCGACTGCAAGATCAGAGCGGGGCATCTGGACGCCGCGTTCCCGACGCATTTCCCGCTCGTGCCGGGTTGGGACCTGGCCGGGATGGTGGCGGCGGTCGGCCCGGCCGTGACCGACTTCGCGGTGGGCGACGAGGTCATCGGGTACGTCCGGCGGGACGAGATCCAGCACGGCACCTACGCCGAGTTGGTGCCCGCGCCCGAGCGCACCCTGGCGGACAAGCCGACCCGGGCGTCCTGGGTGCAGGCCGGTGGCCTGCCGCTGGCCGGGCTCGCCGCGTACCAGGCACTGCGGGCGGTCCGGGTCGAACAGGGCGACACGGTCCTGGTGCACGCGGCGGCGGGCGGCGTCGGCCACCTCGCCGTGCAGCTGGCCCGGGCGCTGGGGGCCGACCGGGTGATCGGGACGGCCGGTGAGCACAATCACGACTTCGTCCGATCCCTCGGCGGTGAGCCGGTCAGTCACGGACCCGGTCTGGCCGACCGGATCCGGGAGCTGGCCCCGGCCGGTGTGGACGCGGTGCTGGATGTGTTCGGTGGTCACGGCCTGGCCGCCTCGGCCGAGTTGTTGACCGAGGCGGCCCGGCTGGCGTCCATCGCGGACCCGGTCACGGTCACCGAACTCGGTGGGCAGTACATCTTCGTCAGGCCGTCCACGGCCGATCTCAGCGTGCTGGCCGGGCTGCTGGACTCGGGCCGGCTGACCGTGCACGTCGAGCGGACGTTCCGGTTGGCTGAGGCGGCCGAGGCGCACCGGGTGTTGGAGGCCGGCCACGTGCGCGGCAAGCTGGTGCTGGAGGTCTGACCCGGCCGGACCGGCGGTCAGCGGTCCCGGTCAGCGGTCCCGGTCAGCGGGCCCGATCATCGAGCCTGGTCAGCGAGCCCGGTCAGCGGGTGCGGCGGCGGATCAGCAGGGCGATGCCGGCCAGGCCCAGGGTGATGGCGACGATCACGCCGGTGTTGAGCAGCAGCACCCGGCGCAGGTCACCGAGCGCGTCGGTGAAGCCGGCGCTGGGGTCCAGGGCGTCCACGTCGGTGGCCGGTTCGCCGCCGCCGATACCACCGGTGATCGTCGTGGCCTCACCGGGCAGCGGAAGGCCGGCCGTCCGCAGCGCGTCGGTCATGTTGAGCCGGCCGTAGAACCAGGCCGCCGTGGTCGTCCGCTGATCCGGCTGGACGCTCGGCCGGTAGGCGCGCGGTCCGCCCTTGGCGAGCGGGTAGAGGTCGTACGTCTGCCGCGCCTGGTCGCCGACGCTGATCACCACGGTGTACTTGCGACCGAGGTCGGTGCCGGCGGCCGGCGAGCCCTGGCCGGTGCCCGCACGCAGCCAGCTCACCTGGTCGAACAACGCGGCGAACAGCGTCGCGTCGGTGTCGGAGTGGACGGTCACCGAATCCTGGGAGCCGGCGGGGCTGATGGTCAGCGTCGTCGGTTGGGGTTTCGGCGCGGCCTGGGCCGGCCCGCCGGTCCACAGTGCCAGGCCGAACGTCACGGCCAGCAGCACGGTCAGGACTCCCGGCCACCGCACCCTACCGACCATGGCCGACCTCCTCGCCCCGTCCGATGGCGGCACTGGCGTAGTTCGTGGTCACGAACGGTCACCGGAACGGCCGCAGGTCGGGATGACCCGACCCCACCTTGAAGAGATTGCGCGGAATACCGCTCCGACGCACCGGTCGGCCCGGTATTTGGAACTATCTGCGATCCTTCGATCGACCGTCACCGAGTCGATCGTGCGCCGAATCTTAACGCCGATGGCATCGGCCATGGGGGCGGGGTCGGACCGGTCCCGGGACGGCGGGGCGCCGACGAGAACGGTGGGCGTAAGTGGCCGGATCGGATCCTGGCCGTTACCTTCCTGAGCCGATCGTCGATCCGGGTCAGTCGCCGGTCGGGGTCAGGCCGATGTGGCCGGCCACCCGTCGCATCTGGTGGTCGAAGAACTCCCGTCGCGCGTGGATCACGTTGTTGAGCTGACCGAACAGTTCGAAACTGACCGCGCCGAACAGACTCAGCCAGCCGAGCATCATGCGGGCTGCCAGGGCGGGGGAAAGGGCCGGGGCGAAGGAGGCCATGGCCCCGGCCAGGTCCGCGCGCACCTCCGGAGGAAGGGTCTCGCCGGGTCGCTCGTCGTCGGTGACCGTACCCGCCGGTATCCCGTCGGTGATGATGCCGACCAGTGTCGCCGGGGTGCGGGCGGCGACCGTCACGGTGTCCATCGGCGCGGCGTATCCGGGGACCGGACTGCCGAACAGCAGGGCGTACTCGGCGGGGTTGGCCAGGGCCCAGTCGCGGATGGCGTGGCAGGTGGCCAGCCACCGGCCGAGCAGGTCCGTGCGGTCACCGACCGAGGCGTCCGCCGTCTCGGCGGCCTCGCCGAGGGCGTCGTACCCATCGATGATCAGCGCGGTGAGCAGGTCATCCCGGCTGGCGAAGTAGCGGTACAGGGCGGAGGAGACCATCCCCATGTCCCGGGCCACCGCCCGCAACGACAGGTTGGCGCCGTCGGTCGCCAGGTGGCGCCGCGCGGTGGCCTTGATCTCTTCGATCATCTCGGCGCGGACGCGGGCGCGGATCGATCCAGCGGTCATGGGAAAGATTGTTGCACACATCAGAGAGCACTGCTCTTGACATCTGGATCCCGGAAGGTGAGAGTTGTACTCAACAGAGAGCGCTGCTCTCATCTAGTCGGAGGTCAGTCATGTCGACGCACGTCATCGTGGGTGCCGGTCGGGTCGGTTCGACCACCGCGCTGCTGCTCGCAGAGCGCGGGGAGCGGGTCCGGCTGCTCAGCCGCCGGGGCATCGGCCCCGAGCATCCGCTGGTCGAGCGGGTCACCGCGGATGCCACCGACGCCGACCGGCTCACCGCGCTCACCACGGGAGCCGTGGCCCTGTACAACTGCGCGAACCCGCAGTACCACACCTGGCTGACCGATTGGCCGCCGCTGTCGGCCGCGCTGCTGAGCGCGGCCGAGCGCACCGGCGCCACCCTGGTCACCACGAGCACGCTCTACTCGTACGGGCCGGTCGACTCCCCGATGACCGAGCAGACGCCGCTGGCCGCCACCCATCCCAAGCTGCGGATCCGGGGCGAGATGTGGCGGGCCGCGCTGGCCGCCCACGAGGCCGGCCGGATCCGGGCCACCGAGGTACGCGGAAGCGACTACCTCCAGGCGCAGGGCATCCTCAGCTTCTCGCTCGGCAAGCCCCTGCTGGCCGGGCAGCGGGCCTGGGCTCCTGGGCCGCTGGACGTACCGCACACCTGGACATCCATCAACGATGTGGCTCGGCTGCTGGTGACGGTCGCCGGGGACGAGCGGGCCTGGGGGCAGGCGTGGCACGTCCCGAGCACCGACCCGCTGACCGTCCGGGAACTGGCCACCCGTTTCGCCCGGGTGGCGGGGGCGCCGGCGCCGAAGCTGACCACGATCCCGTACCCGGTGATCTGGACCACCGGGCTGTTCACGCCGATGGTCCGGGAACTGCGGACCACCCGCTACCAGTTCACCCGGCCGTTCGTCATGGACTCGACCGCCGCCACCGAGACCTTCGGGCTGAAGCCCGAGCCCATCGACGACGCCCTGCGGGAGACCGCCAACCTGCTCCGCGCCTGATCCCCTGGCCGCGCGGGTTCCCTGGCCGGGCGGCCGACCGCCGGTGATCGTGGATTGGTGGGGGTCCCAGTCGGGAGCCAAAAAGCCAAAACACCCCTTCAGTCCCTTAATCACCAGGGGCCATCCACCTCGAGGCCCGGTGGTACCCCATCCC
>NZ_JBTIXF010000099.1:0-14858 GCF_055793945.1 Plantactinospora sp. A48
ACGTCCTCGATGCGGACCCAGTGCAGCTGGATGTTCTGCCGGTCGGTGATGTCGGCGGTGTTCCGGGCGTACCGCTCGGAGATCTCGGCCACGGTCCGCAGCTGGTCCAGGCTGAGCTGGCCGCCGTCGACCCGGACCCGGAGCATGAAGTACTCGTCCTCCAGCTCGTGCGGCTCCAGGACGGCGGTGCGTCCGCCGTCGATCCCCGCCCGACGCTGGGTGTAGAGACCCCACCAACGGAACCGGCCACGCAGGTCGGTCGGGTCGATGGCCGCGAAGCCCCGATGGGCGTAGATGTTCTCGATCCGGGCCCGGACGTTCAGCGGATCGTCGTCCTTCTTCGTCCGCTCGTTGGCGTTGAGCGGTTCCCGGTGCCCGAGCGCCCACTGTCCCTCGCCGCGGGCCCGGCCCGGGCGACGGGCGGGCGTGGGCCGGCCGGGGGCGGCGGCCCTGGTGGGCCGGCCGGGAGCGCCACCGGGGGTGGCCCCGTCGGCGGGCGTGGTCGGATCGGGTCGGGCCGGGGTGCTGTCGGCCACCATCGCAATGTCCTCCGTTGGCTCTCGCGCGGAACGATCGGCGAGCGTGGCCGGGGCGGCGGCCCGTTGTCACCGATTAGGGCGAATCCGGAGGAACGACGATGTCCCAGGGCCGGCGCGGCACGCCCGGGACGGTTGGAGGTCCGGAGCGTCAGAGGGCCGGACAGATCGCGCTGCGGACGCGCCCGTAGTCTACGTGGCGACGAGCCACGAGGCGGCGCTCGACGGCGGCGGTCATACGGCCATGCTGCCACACCTGACGCCGCCCCGGCCAGGTGCGGGTGCGCCAGGTCTCACCTGCCGGGCACCGGGTCAGGGTCCAGCCGATGGCGCGAGTCGGCCGGTCCGGACCGGGTGGATGTGGTGAGCTGGATTCGCGAACCGCGTGGGGCGGTGCTGGTGACCAGGGCGGAGAGGACGGTCGGATGCGGTCGAGGACCACACTCACCGGCGGGCGGGGTGAGGATCCGGGCGTCGATGCCGGCCGTACCGCTGGGCCGGATCCGGCGGATCCGGCGGCCCGACCGCCGGCGGCGGCCGATTCAGAAGCGACAGGCGTCGATCCGACCGGTCCCGACGCCGGCGCCAGCCCACCGGACGCCTGGACCTCGGCGCTCCGCTGGGTGACGCGGGTCTACTGGCTCTGGCCGGCCCTGCTGACGCTGGCGGTCGCCGGGTCCCGCGCCGGGGACGCCGAGCCGTGGCGGGACGAACTGGCCACCTGGAGCGCGGCCAGCCGGCCGTTCTACCAGGTGTTGCGGATGGCGAACCACGTCGACGCGGTCAGCTCCCCGTACTACCTGTTCATGTGGGCCTGGATCCGGATCGCCGGCGACGCGCCGCTGACCATGCGGCTGCCCTCGATCGCCGCGATGGTCGGCACCGCCGCCCTGCTCGCCGTGCTGGGTCGCCGACTCTTCGGCCTCCGGGTCGGGCTGGCCGCCGGCCTGCTCCTCGCGGTGCTCCCGGCGACCTCCCGGTACGCGCAGGAAGCCCGCGGTTACGCGTTCGCCATGCTGTTCACGGTCTTCTCGACCCTGCTGCTGGTCCGGGCGCTGGACCGGCCCACCGCCCGGCGGTGGCTGTGGTACGGCCTGGCCGTCTACGGGCTGGGCCTGTCCAACCTGCTGATGCTGATGGTGCTGGCCGGGCACGCGGTGGCCGTGCTGACCGCGCCCCGGGTGGCCGGCCGGCGCCCGCTGCCGGGTTGGCTGAGCACCGTCGTGGCGGTCGGCGTCGGGGTCCTGCCCCTGGTGTGGCTCGGCCGCCACCAGCGCACCGAGCAACTCGACTGGGTGCCGCTGGCCAAGATCGAGGCCCTGCCGGACCTGCCCGGTGGCGTCTTCGGCAACTCGACAGTCGGTGGCCTGATCCTCGGGCTCGCCGCGCTCGGTTGGGCGCTGCGCGGCCGGTGGGGTGCGATCCTCGGACTGGCCGCGCTCGCCCCGGTGACCGTGCTGTTCTTCGCCGGCCAGCAACAACCGCTGTTCGTGGCCCGCTACCTGCTGTTCGTCGTACCGGTGCTGACCCTGCTGGGCGCCGCCACGCTCGACCGGGTACGCCCGGCCGCGATGCTGGCGATCGTCTCGGTGGTCGCCTTCCTCGGCGCGAACGCGCAGCTGGGACTGCGGGTGACCCACGAGTGGCCACGCTCGGCCCCCCGGTTGTACTCGGCGGCGGCCCGGATCATCGGCCAGCAGGAGCGCCCCGGCGACGGCATCGTCTATCCGGACCGGGGTGACTGGTCGTTCCTGGACGTGTCCATGGCCTACCACCTGGGCGACCGGACCCCACGGGACGTGCTGCTCAAGCGGTCCGCGCAGCAGCGCGGCACGCTGTGGGCCAGCGAGTGCGCCGACCCGGGCCCGTGCCTGGCCAACACCGACCGGATCTGGGTGGTGGCCGTCGGCGAGCCCACCGATCCGCTGAAGACGATGACGGCGAAGAAGGCGGCCGCGGTCCGCGAGCGGTACCGGCTGGACAGCACCTGGACCGTGCCGGGCCTCACGGTCGCGCTGTACGCCCGGACTCCCGGCGGCTGACCGGCGCCGCTCAGCCGGTCCGTTTCGACCGGTGCAGTGGCACCACCAGGATCGCCTCGGTGCCGCGCTCGGCCCGGTTGCGCAGCTCGATGGTCCCGCGCAGCTCACCGGTGGCCAGCGCCCGGACGATCTGCAGCCCCAACCGGCCGCTGCGGTCCCGGTCGAAGTCGGTCGGCAGTCCCTGGCCGTTGTCGGCCACCGAGACGTGCAGTTGCTTGCGGAACCGGTGCGCCGACACCACCACCTCGGGCTGGGTGCCGTCCGATTCCGCGCCGTCGATCGGGAACCCGTGCTCGACGGCGTTCAGCAGCAGCTCGTTCAGGACCATCACCAGCGAGGTGGCGAGTTCGGCCGGCAGCACGCCGAAGGAACCCTGCCGCTGCATCCGTACCGTGAAGTCGGTGGCCGCGACCTCGGTGGCGGCCGCGGCCACCCGGTCGACGATGCCGTCGAACTCCACCGCCTCGTCGCTGGACATCGAGAGCGTCTCGTGGACCAGGGCGATGGAGGCCACCCGGCGGACCGACTCCTCCAGCGCGGCGCGGGCGGCCGGGCTGTCCACCCGGCGGGCCTGGAGACGCAGCAACGCGGCCACCGTCTGGAGGTTGTTCTTCACCCGGTGGTGGATCTCCCGGATGGTGGCGTCCTTCGTCATCAGCGCGCGGTCCCGGCGCCGTACCTCGGTCATGTCGCGGACCAGGACCAGCGCGCCGATCGGCACGCCCGCGGGCATCAGGGGCAGCGCCCGGGTCAGCACGGTGGCGCCGCGCGCCTCGATCTCCCGCCGTCGCGGTGCCTCGCCACGCAGCGCCGCCAGGACGGCGTTCGCGGCCTCCGTACCGTCCAGCGGATCGGTGGCCAGCCGGCCGTTGAGGGTGGCCAGGTCCTCGCCGACCAGGTGCGAGGAGAAACCGAGCCGACGGTACGCGGACTGCGCGTTCGGGCTGGCGTAGGTGACCTTGCCGGTGGCGTCCAACCGGACCAGGCCGTCGCCGACCCGGGGCGCCGAGGTGGTCTCGCCCGGGTGGCGGGGTGGCGGGAAGGTGCCGTCCGAGACCATCTGGGCCAGGTCGTCGGCGGTGGTCAGGTAGTTGAGTTCCAACTGGCTGGGCGTGCGGGCGGTGGAGAGGTTGGTGTCCCGGCCGACCACGGCGATCACCTCGCCGGCCTCGCCCTCGGCGGTCCGCAGCCGGACCGGGATGGCCTCGTGCCGGGCCGGGGTGTCGCCGTACCAGACCGGGTCGCCCTCCCGCCAGATCCGGCCCTGGCTGTACGCGATGGCCAGGTGCGCCACCTCGGGGCCGCCGACAATCCGGCCCACCTGGTCGTCCTGGTAGGCCGTGGGCGCCGTGGTGGGCCGGACCTGCGCCACGCAGAGGAACGACCCCTCGCCGTCCACCGGCGCCCAGAGCAACAGGTCCGCGAAGGACAGGTCGGAGAGCAGTTGCCAGTCGCCGGCGACCCGGTGCAGGTGGTCGATGTCGCCGGGCCGCAGCGCGGTGTGTTCCTCGGCAAGATCACGCAGGGTTGACACACGGCAAGACTGCCACGCCCCGGTCGTGGATGGCGTGACCGGACGGGCGTTTACCGGGTGTTGGTGACCTTCTTGAGCCCGCGCGGGGCGTCCGGGTCCTCGCCCCGGGCCACCGCCAGGGCCATGGCCAGCCGTTGGAGCGGCAGGATGTCCAGCAGCGGCGCGTACCGCTCGTCCACCTCGGGCACCGGGATCCGGGCCGCGCCGGGGACCTCGGCCGAGCCGATCGTGACCACGTCGGCGCCCCGCTCGGCCAGCCGGGGCAGCACCTCCCGCATCGCGGCGCCGCCGGGCCCCGAGCCCACCACGGCGAGCACCGGTACGTCCGGGTCGGTCATCGCGAGCGGACCGTGCAGCAGGTCGGCCCCGGAGAACGCCAGGGCCGGCAGGTACGACGTCTCCATCAGCTTCAGCGCCGCCTCCCGGGCGGTCGGGTAGGCGTACCCGCGTCCGGTGGTGACCAGTTGGGCGGCGAACCGGTACCTCGGCGCCGCCGCCGACGCCGCCGGGTCGGCCAGGGCCCGGTCCGCCAGCTCGGGCAGCTCGTCCAGCGCCGCCCGCTCGGCCGCCGGGAGTCGCCCGTCGCCGGCCCGGATGCCTTCCACCAGCATCAGCAGCGCGAGCAGTTCCGCCGTGTACGTCTTGGTGGCGGCCACCGCCCGCTCGTGCCCGGCCGCGATGTCGACGGCCAGCTCGGCGGTGCCGGCGAGTGCCGAGTCCGGCGAGTTGGTCACGGCCAGGGTGAGCGCGCCGCATTCCCGGGCCACCCGGAGCACCTCGGCCAGGTCGGCCGAGCCGCCGCTCTGGCTCACCCCGACCACGAGCGCGTCGGACAGGTCGGGCCGGGCCCCGAACAGGGTCACGGCGCTCGGCGAGGCGAGCCCGGCGGGCAGGCCGAGCCGGATCTCGGTGAGGTAGGCGGCGTAGAGCGCCGCGTGGTCCGAGGTGCCGCGGGCGGCGTACACCACGTGTCGGGGGCGGCGCTCGGCGATCGTCCGGGCGACCCGGGCGAGTTCCGCGGCCCGGTCCGGTTCGAGCAGCCGGGCGTAGCCGGCGGGCTGTTCGGCGATGTCCGCCGCCATCCCGGATCCGGGTCGAGTCATCGCCGCCTCCTCGGGTGTCGGGATGTGGTCGCGGCTGGCGCCTTGTGAGGCCGAGCGCGCACATCCCGCGCGATTGTCTGAGCATACTTGCACGTTTTCGCGGTTTTCAGCAATCTATCGATCAGTAGTGCGCATTGGATCACTAATGGCAACGACCATGCCCTAGGCTGCCCTGCCCAAGGGAGCCAAACATGGATCGGAGAGTTCGGCGCCGTGTCCGAGGGAATCGACGACCCCCGGCTCTCGGCCGAGGGTGAGCTGGCCCTGGCCCGGCTCGCGCTGGCGCAGGGGGATCTGACGCACGCCGCCGGCCACGTGGCCGGGGCGCTCGCGCACGCACCGACACTGCCCGAGGTGCACGAGGTGCTCGCCCAGCTCGCCGCCCGGACCGACGGCGGGTTGGAGCTGTTCACGCTGCGGCAACACGCCTTCATCGGCACGGTGGTGGCCCGCGCCCACCTGCTGGCCGCCGCCGGCCGACCGACCGAAGGGCTCGAACTGCTGGCCACGGCCACCGGATACGCCCCCGGGGTGGACTGGGCCGGGGTGCCCTGGGTCGGCGCGCCCGACCTCGTCGAGCAGGTCGACCCGGACCGGCTGGCCCAGTTGCTCATGCGGATCTGCGCCGGCGTGCCGGACCCGGCGCCGACGCCCAGCCGAGCCGCGCTGCGCCCGTACCTGCGGTTGGCCGAACACGCGATAGCCCGCCACCCGCGGGCGGCGCTGCTGCTCGGCGCGGCGTCCGCGCTGGCCCGCCGGCTGGACGAGGCGGCCCTGGCGGTCCGGTGGGCGACCGCGGGTGCCCGGCTGGCGCCGTCGAAACTCGGCGAGGTGTGGCTGGGGTACGCCCAGCGCAGCGCCGGGCGGATCGACGAGGCGCTCGACGCGCTCTACCGGGCGGTCGCGTACGACCCGGACGACCTGTCCGTCTACGCCGACATCGCCGGGACCCTGGCCGACAACGGCCGGCTGGACGAGGCGCTGCGCTGGATCGACCAGGCCCTGGAGCGCGACCCGACCTTCGACTGCGCGGTACACACCGCCCATCGGCTGCGCTACCGGCAGGACGCCTCGCTGCGGCACCTGATCGCCCTCGCGGACTTCCGGCGCGAGCATCCCGACGACACGCACGAGCACACCGACCTGGCCGAGTGCTGCGCCGGTGAACCCTGGCTGGGTCGGCTGCCGGCCGCCGAGGAGGCGGTGGTCAACGTGCTGCGCCGGATGCTGGCCGACGGGCACGGGCGGGGCGCGGCCGGGGTGGTCGCACAGGGGCGGGTCCGGCTCAGCGGCCTGGAGCCGCCGAGCGCGATGCGCACCCTGACTCTGACGGCGCCGGGCCTCACGCCGGACGTCGAGCGCGTCCCGGAGCCGGATCCACGACGTCCCCGCCGCGCCGTCGAGCGCCGGCTCTGGCGGTACGTCGGCACCGAGGCGCTGCCCGTCGTACCGGAGCCGTCGGCGGCGGCCGCCGCGCTGGTCCGCCAACTCGCCCGGCCGGTCTGGCGACATCCGCCGGCCGCCTACGACGAGGCGGTCGGGCTCGCCATGATCGACCTGGACGACCTGATCGGGCTGCTGGCACACCCGCCCCCGGTCCCGGACGACCCGCTCGGGCAGGCGCTGCGGGATCACGACCCCGCCCTGTGGGTGCGCTGCGTGCAGGTCTGGGCCTGTCTCGGGCTGCTGCACCACCGCACCGACGAGCCGTGGGAGAACTCCACCCGCCGCCGGGTGCTGCTCGACCTCGTCTGGGGGGTAGAGGACTGGGTGGTCGAGGCGGCCCTGTTCGCGCTGGTCACGTACGCCTGGGTGGAACCCTCCGTACGCACCGAGGTGGCCCGGGTCGTCACCGAGCGGCTGGCCGACGGCATGGCGGTGGCCCGGACCCGGCCGGTCTCCATCCTGCGTTCCCTGGCCCAGATGGTGTTGACCACGCCCGCCGTGGGGGCGGGCGTGGTCAACGTGAACCGGAACCTGCTCGGTACGGCCGGGCGGCCCGGCCGGCTGGCCCGGCTGTGGCGACGGATCACCCGCCGCCACTGAGTCCCCGGGTCGGCCCGGGGACTCAGTGGGCGGCCCGGACCCGGGTCAGTGGATCGGCGCCTCCGCGAGCGCGGTCTCGGCCTGGTCCTCCGGGGTCTGCTGGGGGGCGGCGTCGGACGCGCCCCGCAGCGGGATCTCCTTGATGAACCAGGCGAGCACCGGCACGGCGACCGTGAACAGGAGCGCCCAACCGAAGACCCCGGCGATCGAGTCCGCGAGGCCTCCCAGGACCGCCTCCCGGACCGGGCCGGCCAGCTCCTTGAGCTTGGCGGGGTTCATGCCCGCGCCACCGGACGAGCCGGAACCGGCCGAACCGAGGAACGGGCCGGCGCTGGACGCCGCGAGTCGGCTGGCGAAGATCGCGCCGAACAGCGAGATGCCGAACGACCCACCGATCGAGCGGAAGAAGGTGGCCGCGCCACTCGCGGCACCCAGGTCGCGCTGCTCGACGCTGTTCTGCGCGATCAGCATCGAGGTCTGCATGAGGAAGCCCATGCCGACGCCGAGCACCACCATGTACGTCGCCAGCTCGACCTTGCTGGTGTGGACGTCGAGCAGGGTGAGCAGCCCCATGCCGACCGCCATGACCACGCCGCCGATGATCGGGAAGATCCGGTAGCGGCCGGTCTTGGTGATCACCCGGCCCGCGACGATCGACACCACCAGCATGCCGAACATCAGCGGGAGCAGCAGCAGGCCGCTGTTGGTGGCCGAGGCCCCCTGCACGGTCTGCTGGAACAGCGGGAGGAAGTTCATCGCGCCGAACATCGAGAAGCCGAGCAGGAAGCCGACGGCCGAGATCAGCGCGAAGTTGCGGTTGGCGAACAGGCCCAGCGGCAGGATCGGTTCGGGCACCCGGCGCTCGACCACGGCGAACGCCACCAGGCTCAGCAGGGCGAGCGCGGCGAGGCCGAGGATCTGCGCGGACCGCCAGGCGTACTCGTTGCCGCCCCAGGTGGTGACCAGGACGATCGCGGTGATGCCCACCGAGAGCAGCCCGGCGCCCAGCCAGTCGATCTTGTGCTCGGTCCGGTACTTCGGCAGGTGCATGGTGGTGGCCAGGACCAGCAGCGCGACGCCGCCGAGCGGCAGGTTGACGTAGAACGCCCACCGCCAGGACAGGTTGTCGGTGATGAAACCGCCGATCAGCGGGCCCGCGACCATGGCGATGGCCATGATGCCGGCGATCATGCCCTGGTAGCGACCCCGCTCGCGGGGCGGCACGAGGTCACCGATGATCGCCATCACACCGACCATCAGGCCACCCGCGCCCAGACCCTGGACGGCACGGAAGGCGATCAGCTGGACCATGCCGTCGGCCGGGCCGCCGAGCATCCCGGAACCGGACATTCCGCAGAGCGCCGAGCCGATCAGGAAGATCACGATGGAGGTGAGGAAGACCGTCTTGCGGCCGTACAGGTCGCCCAGCTTTCCCCAGATCGGCGTGGAGACCGTGGTCCCGAGCACGTACGCCGTGACGACCCAGGTGAAGTGGCTCAGGCCGCCGAACTCACCCACGATCCGGGGCAGCGCGGTGCTGACGATCATGTTGTCCAGCATCGCGAGCATCATCGCGATCATGAGGCCGCCGAGCACGACCCGGATGTTGGGTCGGACCGTTGTGGCCTGTGTGGTGTCGGTCATCAGGAGGCTCCCCCAGTGCGGTTACGGCATGCTTACCAGTCGGCCGGCTAGTAAGCTTACTAGCCGTACGGTAAGCTCAATGCCGGATATCGGTCAACCGAGTTAGGCGGTTTTCGTGAGCGAGGGCACAGGGGGTACCCGATCGCGGATCCAGGAGGTGGCGCTCGAACTGTTCACCGAACAGGGATACGAGAAGACGTCGCTCCGGGAGATCGCCGAGCGGCTCGGGGTCACCAAGGCCGCGCTCTACTACCACTTCAAGAGCAAGGACGACATCGTCAACAGCTTCGTCCAGGACCGGATCGATGGACTGGACGCGCTGGTGGACCGCGCTCAGCAGCGACCGAGTGACATGGCCGGCCGGCGCAAGCTGATCGAGGAGTACGCCGACGAGATCTTCGGTCAGCACAGCCACGAGGTCATGCGGTTCTTCGAGCAGAACCAGACGGTGCTCAAGAGCCTGACGGCCGGGCAGATGATGCGGGACCGGTTGCTGCGGCTGGCCGATGTGCTGGCCGGACCCGAGCCGTCGCCGGGCGACCGGATCCGGGCCACGCTCTCGCTGTTCGCCGTCCACAGCAGTTGGTTCACGCTGCGCGAACCCGACATCGACGAGCAGGAGCGTCGGCGGCTCGCGCTGGAGGTCGCGTTCGAGCTGCTGGACCGGATCGACGAGCCGAGCCCGCCGGCCAGCTGAGCCGGGCCGGCCGGCCCGGCGGCCCGCTCACTCGATGACGGCGATCAGATCCCCGTCTTGGACCACGTCGCCCTCGTTCACGGACAGCCGCTGGACGACGCCGTCGGACTCGGCCACGACCGGAATCTCCATCTTCATGGATTCGAGGATGACCAGCGTGTCGCCCTCGGAAACGGTGTCGCCCGCGGCGGCGACGACCTTCCACACGTTCGCCACCATCTCGGCGCGGATCTCGTCGGCCATGGGCTGCGGCCCTCCCTCATCGTCCGGTGTGCCTGCGACGTATCCAATCATGCGGGCGGTCCGCTGCGGCGTGTGACAGCGCCCGACTACCATCGGCAGGTCACACGACGGGTGGACAACAAGGGAGTCGACATGGC
Source organism: Plantactinospora sp. A48 (assembly GCF_055793945.1). NCBI lineage: Bacteria > Bacillati > Actinomycetota > Actinomycetes > Micromonosporales > Micromonosporaceae > Plantactinospora > Plantactinospora sp. A48. The sequence goes on from NZ_JBTIXF010000099.1 coordinate 9,983, forward strand.
CAAGAAGGCCCGTAAGAAGAAGGCCCGCAAGAAGAGCTCGGCCAACCACGGCAAGCGCCCCAACTCCTGACGGAGCGGCACAGCCCGCTCCGCACGGGGCGGCACAGGCCGATCCGGGCCGGGACCGGTCCGACCGGCCCGGCCCGGCCGGGTCACTCGGCCAGGTACTCCCGGGCGTCGGTCTCGATGACCAGCTCGGCGAGGCGTACCCGCAGCCGCTCACGCAGCTCGACCGGAGCCTTCTCGTTGCCGCAGCAGCGCGCGACCAGCGCCTTGACCTCCCGCTCGATGCCGTACTCACGCAGGCACGGCGAGCAGCCGTCCAGGTGGTGCCGGATCTCGTCGCGGCGGCCGTCGGCACATTCAAGGTCAAGGTAGAGGTAGACCTCGGCGAGCACCTCTCGGCAGTCGGCGTGGTCGTGTTGAGGGCAGTTCTCGCTGCTCATGCGCTCACACCTCCCGGCTGGCCGCGGTGGCCCGGGTCGGTGAGGCCGCCCGGAAACCCCGGTCGGCAGCGTACTGTTCGAGCAGTTTGCGCAGATTGCGCCGGCCCCGATGCAGCCGGGACATCACGGTGCCGATCGGCGTGCCCATGATGTCGGCGACCTCCTTGTAGGAGAAGCCCTCCACGTCGGTCAGGTAGACCGCCAGCCGGAACTCCTCCGGCAGTTGCTGCAGCGCGCCCTTGACGTCGCTGTCCGGCAGCCGGTCGAGCGCCTCGGTCTCCGCCGACCGCAGGCCGCTGGAGGTGTGCGACTCGGCCTCGGCGAGCTGCCAGTCGGTGATCTCCTCGGTGGGCGCCTGGACCGGCTGGCGCTGCCGCTTGCGGTAGGAGTTGATGTAGGTGTTGGTGAGGATGCGGTAGAGCCAGGCCTTGAGGTTGGTGCCCTCTTCGAACTGGTGAAAGGCGGCGAACGCCTTCAGATAGGTCTCCTGGACCAGATCCTCCGCGTCCGCCGGGTTGCGGGTCATCCGCAGACCAGCCGCGTAGAGCTGGTCAACGAAGGGCAGCGCGTCGCGCTCGAATCGCGCTCGACGCTCGTCCGTCTTCTCCGGTCGTGTCAACCGAATGTCTCCTCGTCCTCCAACCGACTCCCCCAGAGCCGACTGTCCCGCCGAGGATACGCGCAAACCATGACGGGCAGATTCCGAACGGGTGAGTGAGCCAGCACCCACCGCGGTCACGCCCCTCGGCCCGGTGGACCCCCGCGGGCCGGTCAACAGCTGCCGCACCGCATTACCGCGGGCAGCGCTCTCTCCGCGCATCGCGCTCCGTGTCCCGGTTGGCACGCTGATCGACTCCCTCATTCGACTCGGCTTCCGGGAGTAGTAACGCGATCCTGAGGTCCGGACATTCCACGGGACACCGGCCCGCTTCCCTGGTCCCAGCCGTGGCATCGGCCACCGCTGGGACCAGGAAGGGCCTGGGAGGACGGTGGCGGCGTCAGGCTCGACGGCCGTCACCATGGAGAGCAACGATCATCTGCGGAACGGGGAAACGGCCCGGATCAGCGCGCCCAGCCGCGCTCCCGGAGCCAGCCGAGCACCACCTGGGCCGTGCCGGTCGGGTCGCCCCGCAGATCGTGCCGCTCACCCGGCCGGATCTCGACGCGCACACCGACCGGCGGCGTCGGCACGCCGAACGGGTCCCGGTCGCCGTTCACCACCAGCGTGGGCAGACCGGTGTCGAGTTCCGCGTCCCGGGACCGTTCCGGCCGACCGGGCGGATGCGAGGGGAACGCGAGCGCCAGCACCCCGGCCGCACCCACCGCGCGGGCCGTCCGGCAGGCCACCCGAGCCCCGCTCGACCGACCGCCGACCACGAGCGGAAGGCCCGCGCCGACGCCCCGGACGAGCGCGTCGAGCACGGCCGTCCACGCCTGGTCGAGCTGCCCGGTGGGTGCCGGCGCCCGCCGTCCGGCCAGCCGGTACGGCTGGGTGACCCGCGCCACCAGCACCCCGGCCGACACCGCCGCGGCGGTGACCGCGACAAGGTCCGGCGCCGCCACGGTGCCGCCGGCGCCGTGCCCGAGCACGAGCAGGCTCAGCGGCGCTCCGTCGGGCGCGTCCTGCTCCACCGCGGCGGGTCCGACCGGAGTCTGGAACGCTTCAACCGGCTCCATACCGAGATTCTCCCGCCCCCGCCGAAGCCGGGGACCCGGCCCGGTGAACCGGCCTGGCGAAGTCGGTGCCCAGACGCGCGCGGACGGCCCAACCGAGGTGAGTCAGCGCCCGGGGTCAACGGCCGAGTGGGACCAGGGTGAGCAGGCGGTCCCGGACCGGAGGTCCGGCCTCGTCGGCGGCGTCCGGATCCCGTTCCACCTGACCGCGCCAGGCGAGCAGCATGGCCCGCCGTTCCCGAGGGGTCGTCCCGCCCCACACTCCGTGGCAGTCACCGACCTCCAGCGCCCAGGCCAGACAGGCACCCTGAACGTCGCAGGTGCGGCAGAGCGCCACGGCCGCGTCGGCCGGTTCGTTGGGCGCCGGAAAGAAGGTTTCCGGATCGACGCTCTGACATGCGCCACGGGTCCGCCAGGCATCGTCGGCCTGTCGGTCCCGCAAGGCTCTGAGCAGCCTCGGATCCCGCCGGGCCGCGGCCACTTCCTGCGGGCGGGGCATGCGCGCCCGTGTCATCAACCCACCTCCCCCGTGGGACCGGCACCATCGGTGGACGTCGCTCGCCCGGTGCGAACTGACACCCACTGCCGGCGCTGTGTTCTATCGCACTTGCGCGGGAGGAGACAAGAGTCTCGCAAAAACCTGCCTGAAAGATCGAGCGACGTTACGCCGCAACCTATGGCAAATCATCACCGGTGATCGCAGTGGGTATCGGAGCCGTACCACTCGGGGCGGCCGGCGGCGGAACGGCTCGCGGGATGGGCGGGCAGACCCGGAAGACCCTAAAAGAGGGCCAACCGCACCGGCTCCTCCGGGGGCGCGCCGGGCGCCGGCGCCGCCACCCGGGTGATCAGTCCGGGACCATCGCTGTGGACGTCCCCGACCGCCCGGCCGACCGGTCGGATCTCGATGCCGGCGATGGCCGCCGGATCCGGGGGCGCGAGCAGGTCGTCCGGGTCACCGCCGCCGGACAGCCAGGCCGACCAGCGCTCGGGCGGCAGTAGCAGCGGCATCCGGTCGTGCACCTCGGCCAGGTCCCCCAGCGCAGCCCGGGTGATGATGGCGCAGCTCAGCAGCCCGCCGTCGGTCCCCCGGACCCCGGGCGACCCGCCGCCACCCGCCGCGACGGCACTGTCCGGTCCACCGGCAGCACCCGCCGCCCCGGTGTCGTTCTGGTCGGGGCGGGAAGCCGGGGTCGGGCGCCAACTCGACCAGATGCCCGCGAAGGCCAGCACCGAGCCGTCCCGGGGGGTCATGAAGTACGGCTGCTTTCCGCCGTCCCGGCGCACCCACTCGTACCAACCGTCGGCCGGGACCAGGCAGCGGCGTCCCGCGAAGGACCGCGCGAAGGCCCGGCTGGTCGCGACCGTCTCGGCCCGAGCGTTGATCATCCGGGCTGCGCCACGGGCGTCCCGGGCCCACGACGGGATCAGCCCCCAGCGCGCGGTCGTCAACCGGCGCGCGCCCTCGGCCGACGCCCGGACCATCGGCACCGGGTCGGTCGGCGCGACGTTGTAGTCGACCCCGATCCCGTCGCCGGTGTCGTCGCCCGCCTCGAACAGCGCGCCGAGTTCGGCGGCGCCGCGGGTCGTCGCGTACCTCCCGCACATGGCCTCCACGCTAGTCCGCCGACCGCCCCCGCCGCCGCCCCACCCGCCTCGTCAGCGGCCCGACGACCTCGCCCTGCGCCGATGACAAGCCGCGCGTCCGCGTCGAATCACCGCAAGATCACCCGGGCCCCACGGATCAGCTCGACCGCTTACGGATCGACTCGACCGCACTCGATATCCCGCCAACCGGGAGTCGTCCAGAGCACGATCACATTTTGTCGAAATGAACCGGCAGAATGGAGCCGTGCCCAACCTGACCGCGACCCGCCCGCCCCAACCGTGGAGCGCACCGACCGCGAGCGGCCCGGTGGAGGCCACCCTCCGATTGCCCGGTTCCAAGTCGCTGACCGCCCGCGCGTTGGTGCTCAGCGCCTGCGCCACCGGGCCGTCGACGCTGCGTCGACCGCTGCGCGCGCGGGACACCGAGTTGATGGCGGCGGGGCTCCGGGCGATGGGCGCCCACGTCTCCGTGGTGGACGACGAACGGTGGCTGGTCCGGCCGCGGCAGTTGCAGGGGCCGGCCCACGTGGACGTGGGGTTGGCCGGCACCGTCATGCGCTTCCTGCCCCCGGTGGCCGGGCTGGCCAGCGGCCGGGTGACCTTCGACGGTGATCCGCAGGCCCGGCTCCGACCACTCGGCCAGCTGGTCGAGGCGCTGCGGTCACTCGGGGTACGGATCGAGGCCACCCCCGGCGGCGGCCTGCCGATGACCGTGCACGGCGCCGGCCGGGTCACCGGCGGTGAAGTGATCATCGACGCCTCCGCCTCCAGCCAACTCGTCTCCGGGCTGCTGCTGGCCGCCGCCCGGTTCGACCGGGGGCTGGTGGTCCGGCACGTGGGGCCACCGGTGCCGTCCGCGCCCCACGTCCGGATGACCGTACGGATGCTGCGGGCCGCCGGGGCCGGGGTCGACGACAGCACCCCCGACATCTGGGCGGTCGAGCCGGGCCGGCTCTCCGGGCGGGGCTGGGACATCGAACCCGACCTCTCCGGTGCGGTCCCGTTCTTCGCCGCCGCGCTCATCACCCAGGGCGAGGTGACCCTGCGGGACTGGCCGCACAACAGCGGGGGGGGGGTGGGACAGGGATGAGGGATCCTCTGCTCGCCGGGGGGGGGGGGGGGAGGCCCGCACCCAGGACGCCCAAGAG
>NZ_JBTIXF010000100.1:0-14748 GCF_055793945.1 Plantactinospora sp. A48
TTGTATATCCTTTTGGTGTGGTGGTTGTCGTGGGGAGGGGTGTGTGCTCTTTGTGGCTTTCCGGACATGATCGCGTGTGGCGCACTCGTGCGCTGGGCTTCTCCCCAGGGGGGGCTCTCCTGGGGCCCCGGGGCCAGCGCGCTGCTGGCCCCCGCGAGGAACGACTCGGCCGCGGCCGCGAATGCGCTGAGTGACACACCGCTGGTTCGCCCGGCGCCGGCCGTGACGATCCGGATCTACCAAGCCGATGTTGCGCGGTTACGGCACGATGTGGGCATGTCCTTCCTACGTGCAGCGTGGACGCGGGTAGCGGCCGTACTCGGCGCGGTCGCCCTGGCGGTGTTCATTCCGACGGCGGCGTGGGCGGCCTCGGACACCGGGTCGATGGTGATCGAGGCGTACCGCCGCCGGCGGTACGGTGGCGGCGGGTTCGGCACGGCCTGCTGCCTGGTCGTCGTCGCCATCATCGTGCTGGTGGTCGTGTTGCTGCTGCGGCGCCGTCGCGGCCCCCGGCGCTGAGCCGACCCGTCCCAACGGTCACGGTGGGTCCGGCGCTGAGTCGCGACGGACCCCATCGCGAGATCATCACGGATTCGGCGCAACAGGGCGGTCCGGAGGTATCCGATCCCCCTGTTGCGCCGATTTCGGGGCGAGCTTGGGGGCGAACCGGCCGAGGGTGACGTCGGGCCGGGCGGCCGGGCCCCGGGTGACGGGTCAGCCGGCCAGCGCCGCGTTGGCCTTCGACACGAATTCGGTGGCCGCGTCCCGGCTGGTCAGCTTCCCGGACTGGGCCTGCTCGGCGGCCTCCCGCAACAGCGCCCGCACCCGGTCGTGACCGGGGGGTGGGGGCGCCGGCGCCGGCCCGAACCGCTCGCTCATCTGGGTTTCGAACGTCGCCGAGAGTTTGGCCGCGGGGTCGTCGAGCGCCCGCTCGACCGACTGCCGGACGTCGAGATTGGCGGCCAGCCCGCGTTCGTCGGCGAGGATCTGACCGGCCGTCGGGTCGTTGGTCAGGAAATTGATCACGTCGGCCACCACGTCGGCGTGCCGGGTGCCCCGATAGGCCGCCCAGTACATCGACGCTCGGGCCCACTGCGCGTTTCCGGCACCGGGCAGCGAGGTGATCGCCAGCTCGTCCCGGGTGCCCCGCTGCAACTCGCCGAGCTGGTTCGACCAGGCGAACGACGCGGCGGTCCGGCCGGTGACCACCAACTGCCGGGACAGCTCCCCGGAGTCGGCCGTCTGCACGACGGAGGCCGACGGGGTGGCCCGGGTCGCCCGTGCCTCCTGCCAGAACTCGAACCAGCGGGCCAGGTCGGACGCGGTGAAGCCGAGTTGCCTGCCCCGGTAGAACTCGATGCCACCGGTCCGCAACCACACCCACAGGGCCCGGATGTCGGCGGACGGGTCCATCGTGCCCGCGACCCGGCCGTTGCTCTTGGTCGTCACCCGGCGGGCCCAGCGGACGTACTGGTCGTAGGTCATCCCCGGGTCCGGCTCGGGCAGGTCCAGCCGACGGAGCAGGGCGCGGTTGTAGACCAGCGCCGGGGTGTTCTCCGCGGCGGCCACCGCGACCACCCGGCCACCCACCGTGCCGTACTGGACGAGGCTGGGGGACAGCCGGTTGAGGTCGATCCGGCCCCGGTCGACGAGATCCGTGAGATCAAGGGTGATGTCCCGCTGCGCGTACGCGGTGAGGTAGTCCTCGTCGAGCTGGAACAGGTCCGGCGGGTTGCCCCCGGCGGCCTGGGTGGAGAGGCGGTCGTAGTAGCCCTCGCTGCCCTGCCAGGTGACCCGGAACAGCACCTGGGGGTGGCGGCGGCTGTATTCCTGCAACGCCTGCTCGGTCAGCGTGGCCCGACGCTGACCGCCGTACCAGAAGACCGACAGCTGGATCCGGCCGTCCTCGGTCTCGGGGTCACCCTGCTGGCGGCAGGCGGTCACGGTGGTGATCAACAACAGGGCCAGTACCAGCGCGGTGGCACGCAGCCGGGAACGGGAATTGGGCGGGAAAGGGTTCACCTGTTCTCCTGTCGGCGCCGAGGGGTCCGGCGACCGCGACCATTTACACAGGGCCGTACCGTACCTGTCAACGGCCGCGCGGGTGGCCTGCCGGCGGTCGCTCGGGTGGATCTACCAGGGCGGGTGCCCGAGCCGGCGCCCCGCACATGATGTACTGATGTCCGTGGAACGTGTTTACTCCGGCAAGGTTCGGGACCTGTACGCCGACGGGGACGATCTGATTCTGGTGGCCTCCGACCGGATCTCGGTCTATGACGTGGTGCTACCGACACCGATCCCCGACAAGGGCAAGCTACTGACCGCGCTGTCACTGTGGTGGTTCGACCAACTCGCCGACCTGGTGCCCAACCACGTGCTCTCGGCGACCGACGTGCCAGCCGAGTTCGCCGGCCGGGCCATCCGGTGCCGGCCCCTGGACATGGTGCCGGTCGAGTGCATCGCCCGGGGTTACCTGACCGGTGCCGGCCTGCGCCAGTACGAGGAGCGGGGTGAGGTTTCCGGGGTGGCGCTGCCGGCGGGCCTCGTCGAGTCGGCGATCCTGCCCGAACCCATCTTCACGCCCACCACGAAGGCCTCGCTCGGCGAGCACGACGAGTTCATCACCTTCGCCGACGTGGTCGCCAAGGTCGGCGCGGAGACCGCCGAGCGGCTTCGGGAGATCGCGCTCAACATCTACCGGCGCGGGGCCGAGATCGCGGCGGACCGGGGCATTCTGATCGCCGACACCAAGATCGAACTCGGCTGGGCGCCCGACGGCACGCTGATGCTGGGTGACGAGGTGCTGACCTCGGACTCGTCCCGGTTCTGGCCGGCCGAGTCGTACCAGCCGGGTCGTACCCAGTTCTCGCTGGACAAGCAGTACGTCCGGGACTGGATCACCTCCACGGGTTGGGACCGGCAGGCGCCGGCGCCCGAGGTTCCCGAGGAGATCGTCGAGGTGACCCGCGCCCGGTACGTCGACGTCTACGAGAAGCTCACCGGCAACCGCTGGGGGTAGGGGTCAGTCCGTCCAGTCGAGCGTGCGGGCGACGGCCTTCCGCCAGTTGGCCAGCTCCCGGTCCCGATCCGCCGGCGCCATCCCGGGCTCCCAGCGCGCGTCCTGGCGCCAGTGCCGGCGCAGGGTCGCGAGATCCGGCCAGAAACCCACGGCCAGGCCGGCCGCGTAGGCCGCGCCCAGGCAGGTCGTCTCGGCCACGGTCGGCCGGATCACGGGTACGTCGAGGACGTCCGCGAGGAACTGCATGAGCAGCTCGTTACCGGTCATCCCGCCGTCGACCCGCAGTCGGCGCAGCGCGACGTCCGAGTCGGCGTTCATCGCGTCCACGACCTCCCGGGTCTGCCACGCCGTGGCCTCCAGCACGGCCCGGGCGAGGTGGCCCTTGGTGATGTAACCGGTCAGTCCCGCGATCACGCCCCGGGCGTCGCCGCGCCAGTGCGGCGCGAACAGGCCGGAGAAGGCCGGTACGAAATAGCAGCCGCCGTTGTCCTCGACGGTCCGGGCCAACTCCTCCACCTCGGCCGCGGTCGAGATCAGACCGAGGTTGTCGCGCAGCCACTGCACCAGCGAGCCGGTGACCGCGATGGCGCCCTCCAGGGCGTACGTCGCCGGCTGGTCGCCGATCCGGTAGCCGACGGTGGTGAGCAGGCCGTGCTCCGAGGTCACCGGGGTGGCGCCGGTGTTGAGCAGCAGGAAACTGCCCGTGCCGTACGTGCACTTCGCCTCGCCGGGCTCGAAGCAGGTCTGGCCGAACAGCGCGGCCTGCTGGTCGCCGAGCGCGCTGGCCACCGGTACGCCGTCCAGGACGCCCGTGCCGGTGCCGTACACCTCGGCGCAGGAGCGGATCTCCGGCAGCATCGCGGCGGGCACGTTCAGCGCGTCGAGCAGTTCCGGGTCCCAGTCCAGCGTGTGCAGGTCCATCAGCAGGGTACGGCTGGCGTTCGTGACGTCCGTGACGTGCCGGCCGGTCAGTTTCCAGATCAGCCAGCTGTCCATCGTGCCGAACAGCACCTCGCCGCGTTCCGCGCGCCGGCGCAGCCCGTCGACGTTGTCCAGCAGCCAGCGCAGCTTCGGGCCGGCGAAGTAGGTGGCCAGCGGCAGCCCGGTCCGGTCCCGGAACCAGTCCGCGCCGTGGGTGTCGGCCAGTTGGCGTAACAGCGGGCCGGTACGGGTGTCCTGCCAGACGATGGCGTTGTGTACCGGCGTGCCGGTCTCCCGGTCCCAGACGACTGTGGTTTCCCGCTGGTTGGTGATGCCGACGGCCGCCAGCCGGTCGGCGCCGATCCCGGCCGACCGCAGGGCCTCGCCGACCACCTCCCGCACGCCGGTCCAGATCTCCTCGGCGTCGTGCTCGACCCAGCCCGGTCTCGGGAAGAGCTGCCGGTGTTCCCGGCGGGCGACGGTGACGACGGCGCCGTCAGCATCGAAGACGATGCACCGGGAGGAGGTGGTGCCCTGATCGATCGCGGCCACGTACTGCTGCGTCATCGCAGCACCGTACCGTCCCGTCGACCGGTGCGTACCCACCCGGCGCGGTGAGCTGCGGCGACCCGCGCCCGGCGCCGGGGGCCCGGTGGTCAACGGTCCGTGGTGGCTGCGGGCCGTGGTGGCGGCGGCGGGCGGGCCACCGGCGCCGGGCAACGGCGGCGTTGGTCCCGGCGGCCTTGGTCCCGGCGGCCTTGGTCCCGGCGGCGCTGGGTCCCGACATCGGTCCCGGCATCCGGCGGGCCGCGACCGGCACGGTGGTCGGCGGCCTACGATGGGGCATCGTGCGCGATATCGCCGTCTTCAGCGGAACAGCCCATCCCGAACTCGCCGCCGAGATCTGTGCCCACCTCGATGTGCCGCTGCACCCCGTTCGGGTGTCCCGGTTCGCCAACGACTGTCTTGAGGTGCAGTTGCAGGCCAACTGCCGGGAGCGGGACGTCTTCCTGATCCAGCCGCTCGTACCGCCGGTGCAGGAGCACCTGGTCGAGCTGATGCTCATGCTCGACGCCGCCCGGGGCGCCTCGGCCGGGCGGATCACCGTGGTGCTGCCGCACTACGCCTACGCTCGATCGGACAAGAAGGACGCCCCCCGGATCTCCATCGGTGGCCGGCTGGTGGCCGACCTGCTGGTGGCGGCCGGGGCGGACCGGGTGCTGGCGATGACCCTGCACTCTCCCCAGGTACACGGCTTCTTCAGCGTGCCGGTCGACCACCTGCACGCGCTGCGGGAACTGGCCGAGCACTTCCGTGGCTACGACCTGACCGACACCGTGGTGGTCTCGCCCGACCTGGGCAACGCCAAGGAGGCCGCGGCCTTCGCCCGGATGCTGGGTACGCCGGTGGCGGCCGGCGCCAAACAGCGGTTCAGCGACGATCTGGTGAAGATCAGCGCGGTCATCGGCGACGTGACGGACCGGGACGTGATCGTGCTGGACGACGAGATCGCCAAGGGCAGCACGGTGATCGAGCTGATGGAGCACCTGCGCGAGCTCAAGGTCCGGTCCATCCGGCTCGCCTGCACGCACGGGCTGTTCTCGGCGGACGCCCTGAACCGGCTCAGCGTCCAGGACGGGGTGATGGAGATCGTCTGCACCAACACCGTGCCGATCCCGGTGGACAAGCGGGTGCCCAAGCTCGCCGTGCTGTCCGTGGCGCCGGCGCTGGCCGAGGCGATGCGCCGGATCCACAACGGTGAGTCGGTGAGCGCGCTGTTCGGCTGACCGGGCGGGGGAGGGCCTCCGCCGGGGGCCTTCCCGCGCCTTCGCGACCAGCGGCCGTGGTCACCCGACGCCAGCACCGGGGCCCGTCCGCTCCGCGGGTACGCCCGATGCGGACGGACCAACCTCTCAGCCGCGCGCGAGGCCGGCGGAGCTGCCTCTCAGCCGCGCGCGAGGCCGGCGGAGCTGCCTCTCAGCTTCGCCTGATGCTGGCGCTGATCCGGACCGTGGTGCCGCTGGACGAGGTGTCCACGATCATCTCGTCGCTGAGCTGCTTGGCCAGCCACAGCCCCCAGCCGCCCGCCGTGTCCGGCGCGGGCCGCCGCTCGTCGCCGAGCCGTCTGGCGGAGATGCCCCGGCCCGTGTCGGACACCTCGCAGACCACCGTCGAACCCTCGATCCACAGTCGCAGCCAGCCCTGACCGCCGCCGTGCCGCACCGCGTTGGTGATCAGCTCGTTCACCGCCAGGACGAAGTCCTCCAGGCGTGGACCGGCCAGTCCGGAGGCACCGGCGAACGAGGCGACCGTGTGACGCAGATCGGTCACCTGCGCGGGCCCGAACGTTTCGGTGAGCAACAGCGAGGATTCGATGGGCAATACCGTACGCGGTCCGGAGGGGTGGGCGTCGCTCATGGTCGGGTCTCCGCCAGCTAGGCACTGTCGATCGCGGCTTTTCTACCGTACGTCGGCATTTGTCGAGCCGCTGCTCGGCTACCCGCCAGGCAGACCCCCCAGCCGGCCGGTGGCCGGTGATCCAGGCGGCCCGGAGCCCTCGGTCGAAGCCGGAGGACTCCGGACCGGGTGAGGTGGCCGGCCGCTCAGTGCGAGTCGGGCGGTTGCGTCTCGTGGATGGCCCGTTCCTCGGCGCTGGCACCTCCGCCGGCCGAACCGGCGTCCCAGGCCACCGAGTCCGGTTCCGTGTCGGTCCGGGTGTTCGCGCCCTGGTCCTGCTCCACCAGACGGCCGACCGGGGCACCGTCACCCTCGCCACCCAGGATGCCGTGGTCGTAGAGGGAGACCGGTGAGTTGGGGTCCGAGGTGGGACCCGGATCCATCACGTCCGCGTCGAACTGGGCCTGTGCCGCGGCCTCCTCGCTGTCCGCCTCGGCGGCGATGCCCGGATCCACCGGCCCGGCCAGGGGATCGTCCACCCGTGGATCGGGGCGCTCCCGGGCCAGCTTGTAGTCCAGCGGCTCGCCGTCGAGCTGCTCCTCGGCGGTCAGGCCGTAGTGGTCGAGTTCAAGGGGTCCGTCCTCCCGGTCCGGCGGAAGCGGCGCGGGATCCGGCCCGTCCGCCTCCCGGCCGCTCTCCACGTCGTCGCCGGCGGTCGAGTCATCGTCCGCGATGCCGGGCAGGCCGTCGGCCTCGGGGTCGGAAACCGGGCTGGGGTAGTCGTCGTCGCGCATGCTGGCTGACCTACCCACTGACCACGTTCGGTAACCGGGTGCCCGGCCGGTCGGCGTCGATCGGTGCAATTGGGGCCTGCCGGCGAGGGTGATTGTCGATCGGCCATTCGGGGGATAGGGTCTCAGCCGGGGAGTTGAATGCGCTCAGGTCCCACGCGGGACGAACGGGACGCGCCCGGCTCCGGATGCTCAAGACGCGGGCATCGGCCAGCACATCTCGATGATGAGACGCGCCGGATTCCCGGTGGGAACGGTGGCGCCAAGGAGGCCGAGCGATGATCCGCCAATCCACCACCGCCCCGAACGACCAGACCAGGCTGGACGCGCTGGCCCTGGCGTACGCCGAGCGGGTGTCCACGCTGTCGGTCGGCTCGCCGGAATGGCGGGTCCAGCGCGACCGGCTGGTCCGCGCGGCGCTGCCGTTCGCCGCCCGGATGGCCCGACGCTACTCCGGACGCGGCGAGCTCCTGGATGACCTGGAACAGGTTGCCCGGCTGGGACTGCTCAAGTCGGTCGACCGGTACGACCCGGAGCGTGGCCCGTTCACCGGCTTCGCCGCCGTGACCATCACCGGGGAGCTACGCCGGCACTTCCGGGACCGTACCTGGGGGGTCCACGTGCCACGGCGGATGCAGGAACTCAGTATCGAGGTGGCCCGAGCCGACGCCGATCTCACCGCCGAGCTTCGCCGCCGTCCCTCCGTCACCGAGCTGGCCGCCCGGTTCCGGCGGACGCCAGCGGAGATCCGGACCGCCCGGGAGACCGCGGCGGTGTACTCCTCGCTGTCGCTGAACGCGCCCCGGCACGACGAGTCGGGTGGCGAGCTGGGCGACGAGATCGGCGCCGCCGACGCCGGAATGGACCTGGTCGACGAGCGGGTCACCGTCAGCGCCCTGCTGTGCCGGCTGCCGTCCCGGGAACGACGCATCCTCGCGCTGCGGTTCTACGGCAACCGGACGCAGCAGGAGATCGCCCAGGAGATGGGCATCTCCCAGATGCACGTCTCCCGGTTGCTGTCCCAGGCCCTGACCTGGCTCCGGCAGGCCATGCTCAGCGACTGGCCCGAACCGTGGCCGGGTAGCCCGGCGGTGAGCGCGGACAACCCGCTGGTGATCCGGCGCCGGCGTACCGGGCGGAAGCTCCGCCTCGAGCTGATCGGCGAGCTGGACCGGGACACCGCCGGCCGGGTCCGGGCAGCCTTGCTGGACGGGCTGCGTCCGCCGGTGCGCGAGCTGGAACTGGACCTGCGGCGCGTGCCGTTCATCGATGCCGCCGGTATCGCGGCGATCCTCGCCGGGCACGAGGCGGGGCGGGGTGCCGGGATCCGGCTGCGGCTGACCGGCGTGCAACCCCACGTCGGGCGGGCCCTGCGCGGCGCCGCACCCGGCTTCCTGTTCGGCACGGCGGAACGGGTTCCCGGGCCGGAACGGGTTCCCGGGCGGGCCGGGCGACCGGCGCCGGCCGTTGAGCGGGTTCCCGGCCGGGCCGGGCGGCCGGCAGCGGCCGGTCAGCCGAGCAACTCGTCCTCGGGGTAGAGCACGGCCCACACCATCTTGCCGTCGTTCAGCATGGTGCTGCCCCAGCGGCGGGCCACGGTGTCGATCAGCAGCAGACCCCGACCGCCCGAGGAGGTGGCCGGGACCAGCCCGGTGTAGATGGCTGGCCGCAGTGACCAGTCGCGGACCGCGACGTGCAGGGCGCCGTCCCGCAGCCCCAACCGGACCGCCATCGGGGTCTGGGCGTGGACCACGACGTTGTTCACCATCTCGGTCACCGCGATACAGGCCGAACCGGCCAGCTCCGGAATGTCCCAGCGACCGCAACCGTCGGTGACGAGTTCCCTGGCCCGACGTGCCGCGCCGACCACGGGATCGAGCTTGGCGCTGGCCCGCGCGACGGGCAGCCCGTCCAGCAGCCGGTACGCCTCGTCGAGGCTGGCGGCCACGGTCACGCCCAGATCGTCCCACCAGGGCGACGGGCTGGCATCCCAGCCGGGCAGCGGGACGTGCACCAGCAACTGCCCGGACGGCCACTCCGCCGCCTCCCGGGACACGTCCCGGAACACCGACAGGGCGGCGGGGTCCTCGACGGTGAGGTCGGAGACGTCCACGATCATCGTTCCGGCCTGGTCGGCGAGGCAGGTCAGCAGCGCTGTCCGGACGGACTCGACGGTCGGCGGGTGGAGCGGTCCGACGAGGCGAGCGACCGGATACGGCTCGGCCCCCGCCAGGACGCAACGCACATCGCTCGACATGATCGACCTATTGTGCATGGCTGTGGGTCCGGCCGCACCGGCCGGATCAAGGGTTGCCACGAAATGCTCCGGTCTCTGGTGGTGGCCGGCCCGGCCGGCCACCGTTGGGGGATTCCACCCGGCGGTCCGGCACGACGGAGGAGCCGGCCTGGCTGGCCCGGTCCGGCGCCCGGGAGTCCCGAGGTGCTGGCATACCTGTGCGGGTACCCCGAGGGGCAGCGTTCAACCAACCGCACCGCACCACCGGGTCAACCCGGCGGCACCGGACGGATCCGGACGGCGGCACCGGACCGACGGCGGCACCAGACCGATCCGGACGGCGGCACCGGACCGACGGCGGCACCGGAATTCGCTCGTCCCGTCATGTTTGGTCAGGTTGAGGCGGGATAATGGAATCCTGTGACCGTGGGTTCAACGGCCTGAAGAGAACCGGTGATGGAGGTGCCATGCGGGTTGGCCTGGTCTGTGCTCACTCCAGTTCCTCGGGCGGGGCGCACCAGTCGTCCGGCACGCACCAGCACGTGGCGCGCATCGCGGCCGAGCTGGCCGGCAGGGGCCACCAGGTACGGGTCTACGAGCGCCGGGACGATCCGGAGCTGCCGGACCGGGTGGAAACCGACGGCTATCTGCTGGAACGGATGCCGGTAGGCCCGGTGGAGCGGGTGCCGACCGCCGAGTTGGTCCGACACGTGCCCGCCTTCGGGCGGCTGCTCGGCGAACGGTGGGCCGGCGACTGGCAGCCGGATGTGGTTCACGGACACTTCTGGCTCGGCGGCCTGGTCGCCGCCAGCGCGGTGCGGCAGACCGACATCCCGGTCATCCAGACCTTCCACAGCCTCGGCGTGGAGCAGCTGCGCCACCTGGGCCCCGCCTACGCCGGGCCGGGCGAACGGATCCCCCTGGAACGGGCCCTCACCCGGGCGGTCGACCTGGCGGTCGCCCAGTCCACCGAGGAGGTGGACGAGCTGACCCGGATGGGGCTGCAACGGACCGCCGTCGCCGTCGTGCCGAGCGGCGTCGACACCGAGAGCTTCCATCCGGACGGCGAGGCGGTACCGCGGGAGCGCCGGGCCCGGATCCTGGCCGTCGGTGACCTCGGTCCGGGGCACGGACACGAGGACCTGATCCGGGCGTTGCGGCTGGTCGGTGACGCCGAACTCGTGATCGCCGGTGGGCCCCCCGCGGCCGAGCTGGACGAGCACGCGGAGGCGCGCCGGTTGCGCGCCCTGGCCGCCGACATGGGCGTCGCCGAGCAGGTCCGGCTGGTCGGTTCGGTTCCGTACGACCAGATGCCGACCTGGTACCGCTCGGCGGACCTGGTGGCCTGCACCCCGCACTACTCGCCGGCCGGCCGGATCCCGCTGGAGGCGATGGCCTGCGGTGTGCCGGTCGTCGGATATTCGCTCGGTGGCGTGACCGACACCGTGGTCGACGAGGTCACCGGTCACCTCGTGCCGCCCGGCGACGTACACCGGCTGGGTGTGGCGCTGCGCCGGTTGCTCGCCGACGACGCCCAGCGGTTCGCCTTCGGGCACGCCGCCGTGGACCGGGTGCGGTGCAGCTACACCTGGGAGCGGACGGTGGCCACGCTCGAGCGGCTGTACGAGCGGGTCGTCGGGCGTCGCAGGCCGATCCTGCCGACCGTGGCCGAGGTGGAGCTGGTGGAGGAGCCGGTCGAGCCGGTCGAGCAGTCGGTGACCGCCTAGGGCCTATGGGTCAGGGTCGGGGCGCGGAGGCCGCACCCCGCCCACGCAGCCGCCGCCAGCGTTCCGCCACCGCGTGCTGGTGCTGCGGCTCGGCGTATCTGGTCAGGCCGATCACCGACAGCAGGGTGACCAGGAAGCCGATCGCCGCCAGCCACTCCCGGCCGGGCCGGATGCGGTCGCCGAGGAGCAGCAGACCGACGATCGCCGCCGGCACCGCACCCGCGGCGTCCATGGCGGCCACGGCGGCGGTCGTGGAACCGCGTTGCATCGCCAGCCCGAGCAGCAGCTGCCCCACCACGGAATGCGCCACCAGCAGGTAGAGCAGCGGGTTGACCAGGAACGCGGCCACCGACTGCACGGAGGCGAGGGGTCGGGCGGCCACCGCCGCCGCCGAGAACGACATCCCGGCGAGTGAGCCGAGCACCACCGACCCCAGCGCGCCGTGCAGGCGTACCGCGAAGATGCCCATGGCCGCGATCAGCCCGAGGAAGACGACCAGGGCGACCTGGGCGGCACCGCCGAGCTGTTTGGCCGGGGCCGGCTCGGCGGACAGGACCAACCCGCCGACCCCGGCGAACAGCAGCACCAGGAGCCCCACCTCGGTGGTCGGCAGCCGCCACTGGAGCAGCAGCACGCCGAGCAGGGCGGTCACCCCCAGCCCCGCCGCCACGCTGGCCTGGACGAGGAACAGCGGCAGGTCGCGCCGGGCCAGGAAGGCGAATGCGAACCCGACGAACTGGCAGAGCAGGCCGACCAGGTACGTCCGGTGGCCGGCCAGCCGGATCAGCAGTCCCGGGTCGAACGTGTGGTGGACCGTCGTCCGGGCAGCCGCGACCGACTGGAGCAGGTTGGCGACTCCGTAGCTGACGATCATGGCCGCCAGGAACAACCATCCGGAGGACACCACTCGGCGAGGATAGAGGGTCACCGGGTGGTGTGCTCGGCCGGCTCGCGAGTCGGGATCAGCGGGCGTCCGGGACGCTACCGAGCCGGTCGAGCAGATCCGCGTGCAGCGGACCGTTGCTGGCCAACGCGCTGCCACCGGCCGGTCCCGGCCGACCGGCCAGGTCGGTGAACGTCCCACCGGCCTCGGTCACGATCGGGATGAGCGCGGCCAGGTCCCACAACGACAGCTCGGGCTCGGCCATCGCGTCCACCGCGCCCTCCGCGACCAGCATGTAGCCGTAGAAGTCGCCGTACGCCCGGCTCCGCCAGCTCGTCCGGAGCACGTCGAGCATCGCGTCCAACCGGTCGGCCTGCTCCCAACCGGTCAGCGACGAGTAGCAGACGCTGGCATCGGTCAGCCGGGCCACCCGGGACACCGCGAGTGGCGTGGCGGCGGCCTGGTGCCGGCCCGCGTACGCCCCGTGCCCGAGGGCTGCCCACCAGCGCCGACCGAGGGCGGGCGCCGACACCAGCCCCACCACCGGCCGGTCACCGTCCATCAGCGCGATGAGGGTCGCCCAGATCGGTACGCCCCGGACAAAGTTCTTCGTCCCGTCGATCGGGTCGATCACCCACTGCCGGTCGCCGTGTCCGCCCTGGGTGCCGTACTCCTCCCCGAGCACTCCGTCGCGCGGGCGGCTGCGCGCCAGGGCGGCCCGGATCGCCTCCTCCACGGCGGTGTCGGCGTCGCTCACCGGCGTCAGGTCGGGCTTCGACTCGACCTTCAGATCGAGGGCGCGGAACCGGGACAGCGAGATGGCGTCGGCGGTGTCGGCCAGCACGTGGGCGAGGGCAAGGTCGTCGGCGTAGCGGGCCATGCCGGAAAGGTAGCCGACCGCGACGCCCGCCGGCCCCGCCAGGGTCCGGGCGTCCCACTCCCCGCGCCCGGCCACGGACCCGTGCCCGGCTTCCACTCGTGGCCGGTCTCCGACCGGATGGCGGCCGGCTGTCGGACGGTATCGAAGAATTCAGTAGCCGGCGGCCCGCTGACCCTACTCCGGCTCGCCCGCCCGGGAGGCCAGCAGCCGGCGGTACGAGGCCAGCCGGCGGGGGTCGGCGTTGCCCGCCGCCACCCAGGCGTCCAGGGCACACTCCGGCTCGGCCGGGGTGTGCTCGCAGTTGGCCGGGCAGTCCAGCGTGCCGGGGACCAGGTCGGAGAAGCCGTGCAACAGGCTGTCCGCGCTGACGTGGGCGAGCCCGAAGCTGCGTACCCCCGGGGTGTCGACGATCCAGCCGGGCCGGCCCCGGTCCCCCGATCCGGTCGGCAGCCGGAGGGCCACCGCGCTGGTGGAGGTGTGCCGGCCCCGGCCGATCGCGCTGACCGTGCCCACCGCGCGGTCCGCGGCCGGAACGAGCCGGTTGACCAGCGTCGACTTGCCGACCCCGGAGTGGCCCACCAGCACCGAAACCCGCCCGGCCAGCCGCTCGCGCAGGTCCACCAGATCAGAACCCGGCCCGACCAGCACGTACGGCAGGTCCAGCTCGGTGTAGTAGCCGACCACCGCCGCCGGCCCGGCCAGGTCGGACTTGGTGAGGCAGAGCAGCGGCAGGATGCCCGCGTCGTACGCGGCCACCAGGCAGCGGTCGATGAAACCGGTCCGGGGCGGCGGGTCGGCCAGCGAGCTGACGATCACGAGCTGGTCCGCGTTCGCCACCACCACCCGTTCCAGGCGCCCCTCGGCGGTGCTGTCGTCGTCATCGGCCGTGCGGCGCAGCACCGAGGTGCGTTCGGCGATCCGGACGATCCGGGACAGCGCCCCCGGTGCCCCCGAGGTGTCGCCCACCAACGAGACGCGGTCACCCACCACCACCGAGCGACGGCCCAGCTCGCGGGCCCGCATGGCGGTGATGATCCGCTCCGCCCCGTCGTCCTCCTCGTCGGACAGCACGCAGGTGTAGCGTCCCCGGTCGACCGCGATCACCAGGCCGTCGACCGCGTCCGAGTGCCGGGGCCGGGTGCGGGTACGCGGCCGGGACGACCTGCCGGGACGGACCCGGACGTCATCCTCGTCGTACTCCCGCTGCCTGCCTGTCAGAACCGCCCCCTAGGGTCTGGGCCGACGCCCCTGGCCGGCCCGCGGCGCGGCTCGGTTCGGCCGACGACTTGTGACACAGACCCTCCTCGGCCCACCACCGGGTGGTCAGCTCCGGCCGGCCACCATCGCTGACCATAGTGCCGGGAACTCGGGCATGGTCTTCGAGGTGCATGCCACATCGTCCAATTCGACCCCGGGCACGACCAGTCCGATCAGTGATGCGGCGTGGGCCATCCGGTGGTCGTCGTAGGTCCGGAACACCCCGCCGCGTAGCGGACGGGGGCGGATCTCCAACCCGTCGGCGGACTCGCTCACGTCGGCGCCGAGCGCGGACAGTTCCCGGGCCAACGCGGCGAGCCGGTCGGTCTCGTGCCCCCGGATGTGGCCCACGCCGCGCAGCCGGGACGGTGAGTCGGCGAGGGCGGCCAGCGCGGCGAGCGCCGGGGTGAGTTCGCCGACGTCGGAGAGGTCGGCGTCCAGACCGTGCAGCCGGCCGCTGCCCCGCACCGTGAGGCCCTCGGTGCTGAGGGCCACCTCACCGCCCATCTGGCCGAGCAGGGCGCGCAGCCGGGCTACCAAGTTCCCGCTTTTTTCCGGCCAGTTCCGTAGGGTTCCCCCGTACTGGGGGGGGAGGGGGGGGGGGAGAAAAGGGGGATGAACAGAGAGGTGGGGTTTG
>NZ_JBTIXF010000101.1:0-14438 GCF_055793945.1 Plantactinospora sp. A48
CCCTCTTGCGGACAGAAAAAGGGTTTACAGGGAGAGGCAGTAGGTTGCTCTCCCTCCGCCGTTGACCCAGGGGGGGCTCCTTACCGACACCCCCAAACCCCCCACCGCACACCGAGACCAGCACCGACTGGAGGCCGACCATGACGGGGTACGCGTCGCGGCACGCCGCGACCGGCGACGGCCTGTCGGCCGCTGCGGCGCCGAGCCCATCGCCGGAACATCTGCCGCTGCGTCCGCTCTGGCTGTGCCGGTTGTGCGGCCAGCCCTGGCCATGCGGACGGGCCAAGCTCGCCCTGTTGTCCAGCTACCAGGACAGCCGGCTCAACCTGCTCATCTACCTTTCTGGCTGCCTACATGAGGCAATCGACGACCTGCACCGGCTCAACCCGAGCACCATCGGCGACGTCAGGAACCTGTTCGACCGCTTCCTCGGCTGGCCAACTCGGCACCGCAGCCGCCGCCGGCCCACGGACGGACCGCAGACACCGGAGAAGACATGACCGTCCGGGACATCGGGATCATCGCCAGGACGGGACAGCCGGCCATCAGCGGCGCGGGGCGGGACGGCCGCTGGGCTTACCCGGCGAGTTCGGTGCGTAGCTCGTGGGCACCGTCTGGCCGGGCGACCTCGTAGAACAGCCGGTACCCCGGGCCGTCCGGCCGGGGTAGCACGCTGAGGTAGCGCAGACCGCCGCCGGTGTACGTGGACCCGACCGGTGCGCGATCGTCGGCCGTGAACGGGCCGAACAGGCCGTCGGCATCGACGTCGGCGCGGGCGGTGCCGGTGCGCTCCTCGAAGTTCTCGGCCGCGGTGGCCCGCCCGTCGTAGCTGGCCATGATGCCGCCGGGGGTGGGGATGACGGCGCTGACCCGGGTACCCCGGGCATCCCACCGGCCGGGCCGACCGGACAGCACCGTGTCCCGCCAGGTCCAGGCGACGCCGTCCGGGCTGGTGGCGTACCGGGTGGTCATCCGGTCGGCGTGCTCGCTGGACTCCAGCGGGTGGCAGGAGGCCCAGAGGTGCCACCGGCCGCCGTGGTGCAGCAGGACCGGGTCCTTGACCCCCACGGTGTCGTCGCCGGGCAGCACCGTCCGGGCCGGCGCCGTCGGCAGTTCGCCCGGCTCGTCCGCCTCCAGCAGGTCCACCCGCCAGTGCTTCGTGCCCGGCGTGGCGCAGCTGACGTACAGTCGCCACCGGCCCTCGGGGGTGCGCACCAGGGCCGGACGTTCCAGCGACTCGGCACCGAAGCGGTGCTTGTCCACCTGTCCGATGGGCTCGAACGTCTCCCCGTCGGTGGACCTGGCTATCACGTTGGCCACCCCGCGACCCTCGCCGACCGGCCGGCGGAGGCGGTAGGCGAGATAGGTGACACCGTCGGCGTACGCCACGCTGGGCGCGCCGGCCCACGAGCCGACGCCGCCGGCGGGCGGCGCGACGACGACGGTCGAGCGTTCTCCGGTGGGGACGGGGAAATCGGGGATCCGAGGCACCATCGGTTGATCCTCTCAGCACCCCCGGACGAACGGGCCCCGGATCAGCCGTCCGGGGTGAACAGGCCCTGGATGCCGACGACGATGGCGATGATGCCGAAGATGGCGAGCAGCAGCCGGGCGCCGGTGACGGCGTGGCTCTTCGCCCGGGGGGCCGAGCCGGCGACACCGTCCGGCCGGGGCGCCGGGCGGCCGGTCAGCCGGTCCCACAGCAGGGCGACGCCCACGAGGATGCCGACCACCTCGAAGTGGAAGACCCGGGGCCCGGAGATGAGGTGGACGATCAGGTAGTACCCGCCGGTCACCAGCGCGACGATGCCGACCAGCCAGCCGAACGCCTCGATCCGACCGGCGGCCCGGCCGAGGTCGTCACCCACCCGGGGTAGCCGACTCAGCAGGGCGATGGCGAGCAGGAACCCGCCGACGATGTTGGCGAGGTCGAGCAACAAGGCCATGATCATGGATGGCTGTCCTTCACTGATCCCGGTGACAGGGTGATCGACGTCGATCGGATCTTAGTCTTGGCCCTCTGGTGCCCACTCTCGGTGCCCCGGAAACCGGGAGGTTCCGGTGGGCCGGTCAGCGGTCGACCAGGGCGTCGCGACAGGTCACCGGTCAGGCACCGAGGGTGTCCTCGCGGTCGCGGACCGGCGGCCGGGGGCGGCGCAACGGGTCATCGGCCCGGCGTCGGCGTCGGCCGGCGGGTGGCGGGCACCAGGACCAGCGCGGCGAGCAGCAGCACCGGGACGACCAGCAGCGCCCGCAGGGTGCCCTGTCGGTCACCGAGCAGCCCGACCAACGGTGGTCCACCGAGGAACGCCGTGTAACCGATCATCGCGACCACGCTGACCCGGGCCGGTGCCCGGTCCTCCTCGTCGGCCGCCGCGCTCATCCCGACCGGGAATCCCAACGACGCACCGAGACCCCAGGCCCCGACCCCGACCAGCGCGACCGGCCCGGACCCGCCGAGCACGGCGAGCAGTACCCCGCCCGCGGCCAGCCCGATCGTGCCGAGGAGCACGGGAACCCGGCCCCAGCGGTCCAGCGCGACGGTGCCGACCAGCCGACCAACGGTCATCGCGCCGACGAACAGCCCGAACACGGCGGCGCCGGCGGCCTCGCTGAAGTCGTACCCGTCGACGAAGGCAACCCCGACCCAGTCGTTGGCGGTCCCCTCGGTGAAGGCCATCACCAGCACGAACAGCCCGACCAGCAGGGTCCGGGGTTCACGCCAGGCGGCGAGGACGCCGCTGCCGCGACCCGCCCCGGGTCGCTCGTCGGGTTCGCCGGCGGCCCGGCTGGACAGGAAGCGGCGGGTGCCGGCGACCGTACCGGCGAGCACCACCGCCGCGACGGTGGCCAGGTGTACGGCGATGGGCACCCCGACGTGCGCGCTGGCCGCCCCGAGTCCGCCGCCGGTGACCGTACCCAGGCTCCAGGCCGCGTGGAAGCGCGGCATCACCGTGCGGGCGAGCCCGCGCTCGACGGCGGCTGCCTCGACGTTCATCGCCACGTCGCAGCCCCCGGAGCCGTAGCCGAGCGCGAGCAGCCCGATGGCCGTGACCGGGGTCGACGTCCAGACCGCCACGCCCAGGCCCGTCACGGTGAGCCCGACGGCCACCAGCAGGGTCGTCGCGACCACCATCCGGGCCGGGCCCAGGCGGTGTACCGCGGCGCCGGCGGTCGACATGGCCAGCACGGCCCCCGCCGACATGGCCAGCAGCACCAGGCCGAGCTGGCCGGCGCCGATGGACAGCTCGTCGCGGGCGGCCGGTATCCGGGCGAACCAGCTGGCCACGGCCAGTCCGTTGAGGCCGAACACCACCGCCACCCCGGTGCGGGCGGTCAGCAGTCGCCGTGCGTCTCGGGCTGTGGTGGTGGGTGGCTGTCGCACCGACGGCTCCTTCCGGTCAGGCCCGCTGTCCGTGGAGCTGGTCCGCCGACAGCGACAGGAGAGATCGACCGTACGCCGGCCAGCCTGGCGGGCCTGCGCCGAGGGCGGCATTTCGGCGGCCGGGTGGTATGGCGGCCGGGCGACCGCGGTTGACCGTATAGATCCAGCTCACTATGCTGGAAAGCGCTTTCCCGCATCCGGGGGGCAAAGCGCGCCGGCTCCGGCCGGCACCGCCCCCTCGGGCCGCCCCGGCGACCCGCACGTGCGCGCGTCGGCCGGGCCGGTCCGGCGCGAGGGCCCGTCTCCGATGGGCGTCCGGGTAGGAAGGGCCCGCCTCGGCACCGGCTGGGCACCGGTGTCGGCATCCGCGGGCCGTGATCCACGAACCCACAGGAGCAGGCAATGATCCATGGACAACGCCGCGGTGCGAAACGGATCTCCGCGGTGGTGGCGGTGGCGCTCGCCACGGCCGGTGTCGTGGCCACCGCGAACGCGGCTCACGCGGCGGCCGGTTGCCAGGTCGACTACGCGGTGGCCTCGCAGTGGCCCGGCGGGTTCACCGCGAACGTCAACCTCACCAACCTGGGCGACCCGCTCACCTCCTGGGCCGTCACCTGGTCGTTCACCGCCGGCCAGACGGTCACTCAGGCGTGGGGAGCCACCGTCACGCAGAGTGGCGGCAACGTCCGCGCCGAGAACGTGAGCTACAACGGCGGCGTCGGCACCAACGCCACGGTCTCGTTCGGCTTCAACGGCAGTTGGACCGGCAGCGGCAACCCGGTGCCGGCCAGCTTCGCGGTCAACGGCGTGACCTGCACCGGCGGGGTCACCCCCAGCACCGGCGCGCCGACGAGCGCGCCGCCGACGACCGCGCCGCCGACCAGTGCGCCGCCGACGACCGCACCGCCGACCAGTGCGCCGCCGACGAGCGCGCCGCCGACCAGTGCGCCGCCGAGCGGGACCCTGTACGTGTCGGCGACCGGCAGCGCGAGCGCCCCCGGCACCCAGGCGAGCCCCACCACGCTCGCCTCGGCCATCACCCGGGTCGCCCCGGGCGGGATGATCTACCTGCGCGGCGGGACCTACAACCTCGCGCAGACCATCACCATCGCGCAGAGCAACAGCGGCACCGCCAGCGCCCGGAAGAACCTGTACGCCTACCCCGGTGAGACCCCGGTGTTGAGCTTCGCGGCGATGAGCGAGAACTCGGCGAACCGTGGGCTGGCCCTGAACGGTTCGTACTGGCACCTCTACGGCATCGTGGTCGAGCGGGCCGGCGACAACGGCATCTTCGTCGGCGGCAGCAACAACATCATCGAACGCACGGTGACCCGTTTCAACCACGACTCGGGGTTGCAGATCTCGCGGATCGCCTCGGACACCCCCAAGGCCCAGTGGCCGTCCAACAACCTCGTGCTCAGCGCCGAGTCGCACGACAACGCCGACTCCGACGGTGAGGACGCCGACGGGTTCGCCGCGAAGCTGACCGCCGGGCCCGGCAACGTCTTCCGGTACGCGGTGTCACACAACAACATCGACGACGGCTGGGACCTGTACACCAAGACGGACACCGGTCCGATCGGCGTGGTGACCATCGAGGACTCCCTGTCGTACAACAACGGCACGCTCAGCAACGGCACCGTGAACACCAACGGCGACCGGAACGGCTACAAGCTCGGCGGCGACGACATCGCGGTCAACCATGTCGTCCGGCGCAGCATCGCCTACCGCAACGGCCATCACGGGTTCACCTACAACAGCAACCCGGGCAGCATGTCGATCTCGAACAACCTCAGCATCGACAACAAGGAGCGCAACTACTCGTTCGACGCCGGCACCTCGGTGTTCCGGAGCAACACCTCGTGCCGGTTCAGTGGCGGCGGATCGAACGACAAGACCGTCGGCAACGTCGACGGCTCCAACCAGTTCTGGTCCGGCTCGAACGGATCCCGGTGCTCCGTCTACTCGGGCGCGCTGGGCTGGTCCTTCGCCAGCGACGGCCACCTGGTGGTGACCCTGGGCGGTCGACCGGTGACGCTGTAACGCGGGTGTGGGTGTCGGGACGTCCCGGCACCCGCCCTTGCGCTTCAGGGGAAGATAAGCGTCAATGTATTGGTCGGTTTGTCGTCCGTGCCGCGGGGGAGTGCGAGTGTCTGTCACCGGAAGAGTTCCGCGTCGCCTGGTCGCCGGCACCGTGGTCGCCGCCCTGGTGAGCGCCGCGGTCGCGGTGGCCGCGCCCGCCGGGGCCAGCCCTCGGCCGCCGCACGCGGACAATCCGTACGCCGGGGTGCCGGGTTACGTCGACCCACAGTGGCGCGCGTTGGCCGAAAGCGTCCCGGGTGGCGGCCGGGTCTCGGGCAACCCCACCGGCCTCTGGCTGGACCGGACCGCCCGGATCGCCGGCGAACCGGGCGGGATGGGGCTGCGGGCCCACCTGGACGCCGCGCTGGCCCAGCGCGCCGGCTACGTGCAGGTGGTGCTGGACGACCTGCCCGCCCGGGACTGTGTCCGGCTGCGGCCCGCCGGTGACTTCGAGCTCGGTGAGGTGAGCCGCTACCAGCGGGAGTTCATCGACCCGATCGTGGCCATCGAGCGGGACCCGAAGTACCGGCGGCTGCGCATCATCAACGTGCTCGAACCCGAGGCCGTGCCGGCGCTGACCTACAGCAACGGCCCGTTGCTGTGCGACAAGGTGGCCGCCAGCGGTGACTACGTCACCGGCATCCGGTACGCGCTGGACCAGCTCCACCCGTACTCGAACCTCTACACGTACCTGGGTGCGGGCCATCACGCGCAGTTGGGCTGGGACCCCGAGCGGGTCGAGGCGGTACGCCTGCTCGCCAGCATCGTCGGTGGCACCCGGGCCGGGATGAGCGGCGTCGACGGCCTCATCGTCAACACCGCCGGCTACAGCGCCCTGGTCGAGCCGTACTTCACGGCGGACACCGTGGTCTACGGCACACCGGTGAAATACACCCGGTGGGTGGACTGGAACCCGTTCGTGGCCGAGCTGCCGTACGCCCAGCAGCTGCGGCGGGAGTTGGTCGCGGCCGGCTTCCCGGACGGACTCGGGGTGCTGATCGACACCTCCCGCAACGGCTGGGGCGGCCCGGGGCGGCCGACCGGCCCGAGTTCGTCGATCGATGTGAACACCTTCGTCGACCAGTCCCGCGTCGACCGGCGGATCTCGGCGGACAACTGGTGCAACCAGACCGGCGCCGGCCTCGGTGAGCGTCCGGTCACGGCGCCGCAACCCGGCATCGACGCGTACGTCTGGATGAAGCCGCCGGGCACCTCCGACGGCGCCGGTGACCCGGCTCAGGCCGGCGTCCCGGGCAGTGGGTTCGACTCGAAGTGCGATCCGGACTACCGGCCGCCGACGGCTTCCGGCTGGCCGCCCACCGGCGCGGCCCGGAACGCGCCACCGGTGGGTGCCTGGTTCCCCGCCGCGTTCGCCGAACTCATGACGAACGCCTACCCGCCGCTGCCGCCGAGCTGAGGCGTCGGCCGGTACGCCGCTGGCCGGGGCCCGCCTGGATGTCGCGGGAGCCCGGCCGGGGCGTCGCGGGCGGAGCCGGCTGAGCCGGCTGAGCCGGCTGAGCTGTCGCGGCTGAGATCCCCTGACGATCGACCTGGATCGCTTCGGCGCGTCTCACGTCATGAAACCTACTTGCCCGATAGGAAAACAAGGATAAAGCTGTGAGCATGGCAATGCAGAGCGCTCCGCTGGATGCCACCGCCGTCGCGGTGTCGCGGGGCTGCTGCCGCGGCTGGACCGCCGCGTGCGGCCGCTGCCGCTGACCGACCGCTTTCCTTCTCCGCGCCCAGCCGCCCACCGTCGGGCCCGGCCAACGCGGCTCCCACACCGTCTCGCGGCAGGTCCGCGCGCCCGTCCGGGCGCGCGGCCCGCGAACTCCCGCCGTCCGCTGACGCCCGATCGGCGTCCGCGTCCGCGCATCCGCCATCCAGGAGGAGGCACGCCATGTCCATCACCGCCGAACCCGCGACCACGTTGGATCCCGACGAACTGCGTGGCCTGCTACGTCACCAGGCCGCCGCCGTCACCGTGGTGACCGCCGCCGGTGACCCGCCGGTCGGGTTCACCGCGACCTCGTTCACCTCCGTCTCGCTGCGCCCCCCGCTGGTCTCGTTCTGCGTCGCGCACACCGCGTCGGCCTGGCCGGGGGTCAGTCGGGCGGACCACATCGCCGTACACCTGCTGGCCCACGGTCAGGACGAGGTCGCCCGGATCTTCTCGACCAGCGGCATCGACCGGTTCGCCCCCGGCCGTGCCGGCTGGAGCCTCGGCCCGCACGGCGTACCCGTGCTGCACGACGTCCTGGCCTGGCTGGTCGGCCGGGTCATCGGCCGGTTCACCGCCGGCGACCACGACATCGTCCTCGCCGAGCCGGTGGCCGCCGGTCAGGGCGCCGGGGGCGAGCCACTGCTCTACCACCAGGGGCGCTACGCGGCGTTGCGCGCCGACGCCGGATCCCCGTACCCGAAGGAGGCATGAGTGCCAACCATCCTGGACCGCCGGGCGTTCCTGGCCGCCGCGGTCGGTGCGACGGCCCTCACCCTGGCCGGCTGCGGCCGGGAGGGCATCGCGGTCACCGCGGCGGCGCTGAACGGCCCGCTCGCCGAAGAAGTGCCGGCCGGCACCAAACTCGTCGTCGGTGACAAGGAGCACCAGAAGGCGATCGAGTTCTCCGGTGAGGCGGCCAAGTTCACCTTCAAGGTGGAGTGGGCCAACATCAGCGGTGGACCGCAGACCCTGGAGGCGTTCCGCGCCCACGCGCTCGACCTCGGGGCGGTGGCCGACATCCCCCCGATCCACTCGCAGTGGACCAACATCCCCACCCGGATCGTCGCGGCACGGTTCCGTAAGGACCCGCTCAACCACGCCATCTACCGGCTCGGGATCGCACCGGGGGCGACCGTCACCGGCCTCGCCGACCTGCGCGGCAAGCGGATCGCCTACAGCCCCGGCCAGGCCCAGGGCGCGCTCGTGCTGCGGGTCCTGCACAAGGCCGGCCTGACCAAGGACGACGTCCGGCTGGTGGAACTGCCCAGCACCAACGACGTCTACCTCACCGCGCTGGCCAGCCGCCAGGTCGACGTGGCGCCGATCGGCGGCGTGCAGATCAAGCGGTACGAGGCCAGGTACGCGGCCGAGGGCGGCCGGACCATCGCGCACGGCCTGCGCGACGATCCCGGCCACCTCTACGCTCCCACCACCGTGCTGGCCGACGCCGGGAAGGCGGCGGCGATCCGCGAGTACGTCCAGCGGTGGGCCCGGGCGTGGGTGTGGCGGGAGACCCATCCGCAGGAGTGGATCGAGCGCTACTACGTCAAGGACCAGGGACTGACCCCGGCCGACGGGCGGTGGCTGGTGGACAACGCCGGCCGGTCCGACATCCCGCCGGACTGGACCGACGCCATCGCCCGGCACCAGGAGACCATCGATCTGCTGGTCAGGGAGACCGGCAACAAGCCGCTCCGGGCCGCCGATCTCTACGACCGCCGGTACGAGTCCGTCGCCGCGACGGCGATCAGCGCGCTGGGGGTGCGGTCGTGACCGTGGTGACCCGGCCGGCGCCGGCCACGCTGCGCCCCGCCTCCCGTACCCGGATCGTGCCCGCCCGCCGTCGACGGCTCGGCCCCGGCCGACCCATCCGGTTCGGCTCGGCCGTCGGTCCACTGCTGCTGCTGGCGCTGTGGTCGGTCGGCTCGGCCGCCGGCTGGATCGACCCGCGGATCCTGTCCGCGCCGTGGACGGTGGTGACCACCGCCGGCGACCTGATCGCGGACGGCCGGTTGCCGGCCAACCTCGCGGTCTCCGCCCAGCGCGCCGGACTGGGCCTGGCCTTCGGCGTCGTCATCGGCACCGCCGTCGCGCTGGTGGCCGGGCTGAGCCGCTGGGGCGAGGCGGTGCTCGACGGCCCGATCCAGATCAAGCGCGCCATCCCCGCCCTGGCCCTCCTGCCGCTGCTCATCCTCTGGCTGGGCATCGGCGAGCAGATGAAGGTCACCACCATCACCCTGGGCGTGTTCGTGCCGATCTACCTGCACACCCACAACGGGCTGCGCGGGATCGACGCCCGGTACGTGGAGCTGAGCGAGTCGCTGCGGCTGCGGCCGGCCGTCTTCCTGCGGCGGGTCGTGCTCCCGGGGGCCCTGCCCGGCTTCCTGCTGGGCCTGCGCTTCGCGGTGGTCGCCGCCTGGCTGTCGCTGGTGGTGGTCGAGCAGATCAACTCGACCAGCGGCATCGGCTACATGATGGACCTGGCCCGCCAGTACGGCCAGACCGACGTCATCATCGTCGGCCTCGTCCTCTACGGCCTGCTCGGGCTGCTGTCCGACGGCGCCGTCCGGCTCGTGCAGAGGAGGGCCCTGGCATGGCGGCGCACGCTGGCGGACTGACCCTCGCCCCGGCCGTCCGGGTCCGGGGACTGACCCGGCGGTTCGGCGGTCGCGACGTGCTCGCCGGTCTGGACCTCGACATCCGGGGCAGCGAGTTCGTGGCGTTGCTGGGGCGGAGTGGTTCCGGCAAGAGCACCCTGCTGCGGGCGCTCGCCGGCCTGGACCACACGGTCACCGGCGACGGCGTGGTCGAGGTGCCGGACAACTCGGCGGTGGTGTTCCAGGACGCCCGGCTGCTGCCCTGGCAGCGGGTGCTGGCCAACGTGGTGCTCGGGCTGCGCGGCCCGGACGCCACGGCCAGCGGCCGGGCCGCGCTGGCCGAGGTCGGGCTCGCCGACCGGGAACGGGCCTGGCCCGGTCAGCTCTCCGGCGGCGAGCAGCAGCGGGTGGCCCTGGCCCGGGCGCTCGTCTCGGAGCCGGCGCTGCTGCTGGCCGACGAGCCGTTCGGCGCGCTGGACGCGCTGACCCGGATCCGGATGCACGGCCTGCTGCGCGAGCTGTGCGCCCGGCACCGGCCGGCCGTGCTGCTGGTGACCCATGACGTGGACGAGGCGGTCGCGCTGGCGGACCGGGTGCTGGTGCTCCAGGACGGCCGGATCGCCGTCGACCAGACCATCGACCTGCCCGCGCCCCGGTCGCCCCGGCACCCGCGCTTCCAGTCGTACCGCAATCTGCTGCTGACCGCGCTCGGCGTGGCCGAGACGGAAGGATGACCCGTGCTGCACCTCAACGCGTTCCTGATGGGTGTCGGCCACCACGAGGCCGCCTGGCGGCTGCCGGAGAGCGACCCGTTCGCCCAGACCGACGTCGAGCATTTCAAGCGGCTGGCCCGCATCGCCGAACGGGGCAAGCTCGACTCCCTCTTCCTGGCCGACAGCCCGGTGCTGTGGAACAGCATCGGCCGCCGGCCGTCCGGCACGCTCGAACCGACGGTGCTGCTCACCGCGCTCGCCGGTGCGACCAGCCACATCGGACTGATAGCCACCGCCTCCACCACGTACAACGAGCCGTTCAACCTGGCCCGGCGGTTCGCCTCGGTGGACTTCGTCAGCGGCGGGCGGGCCGGCTGGAACATCGTGACCACGGCCGGTCTGGACGCGGCCCGCAACTTCAACCTCGACGAACTGCCCGCGCACCGGGACCGCTACGAACGCGCCGCCGAGTTCGTCGAGGTGTCGTTGAAGCTCTGGGACAGTTGGGACGACGCGGCGCCGCTGGGCGACAAGGCGGCCGGCCGCTGGGGCGACGACGACCTGCTCTACCCGCCGAACCATCGGGGCCGGCACTTCAAGGTCGCCGGCCCGCTGAACCTGCCCCGTTCGCCGCAGGGCCACCCGCTGCTCGTCCAGGCCGGATCGTCCGAGGACGGCAAGGTGCTGGCCGCCCGGTACGCCGAGGCGGTGTTCACGGCCCAGCAGACCCTGGCCGAGGCGCAGGCGTTCTACCGCGACCTCAAGCACCGGACGGCCCAGGCCGGCCGGGACCCGGACACCATCAAGATCCTGCCCGGGATCGTGCCCGCGATCGGCGCGACGGAGGCCGAGGCCCGCGCGTTGGAGGAGGAACTGGACCACCTGATCAAACCGGAGTACGCCCGGCGGCAGCTCGCCAACACGCTCCGGGTCGACCCCGACCGGCTCGAACTGGACGCCCAACTGCCCGACGACCTGCCCGACGAGGACGAGATCGAGGGCGCCAAGAGCCGCTACACCCTGATCGTCGCGCTGGCCCGGCGGGAGCGGCTGACCGTCCGGCAGCTCATCGGCCGGCTCGGCGGCGGGCGCGGCCACCGCACCTTCGCCGGTACGCCGGAGCAGGTCGCCGACGCGATCGCGCACTGGTACGCCAACGGCGCCGCCGACGGGTTCAACATCATGCCGCCGGTCCTGCCCTCCGGGCTGACGGCGTTCGTCGACCACGTCGTGCCGATCCTGCAACGTCGCGGCCTGTTCCGCACCGAGTACACCGGCCGGACCCTGCGCGAGCACTACGGGTTGGCCCGGCCGGTCAACCGGTCCGCGGCTCCGGCCGTGGCCCTGGCGCACTGACCGGTGACCGCCGAGACCCAGGAGGTGCCCCGTGAGTTCCGAATTCCTCTGGTACATCCCGAACCAGGTCCATCCCGGTCACCGTGGTGACGACGTCGTCGAGAACCACAACAGTCTGGAGACCCTGACCAGCCAGGCCAGGGCGCTCGAGGCGCACGGCTGGGGTGGGGCGCTCATCGGCACCGGTTGGGGTCGGCCCGACACGTTCACGGTCGCCACCGCGCTCGCCGCGCGGACGACCACGTTCCAGCCGCTGATCGCGATCCGGCCCGGCTACTGGCATCCGGCGAACTTCGCGTCCGCCGCGGCGACGCTGGACCAGCTCACCGGCGGACGGGTGCTGATCAACATCGTCTCCGGCAAGGACAACCTGCGGGCGTACGGCGACAGCGAGGGTGACCAGGCCGACCGGTACGCCCGGACGAAGGAGTTCATCCAGCTCGTCCGCCGGCTGTGGGCCGAGGAGAACGTCACCTACGACGGCCGGCACTTCAGCGTCGTCGACTCGACGGTGGTGCCCCGGCTGGCGCCGTACGGCGACCGTACGCATCCCCGGCTCTACTTCGGCGGTGCCTCGGCGGCGGCCGAGCGGGTGGCCGCCACCGAGGCCGACGTCCAGCTGTTCTGGGGTGAGCCGCTCGACGGGGTCGAGGAACGGATCGACCGCCTCAGGCGGCTCAGCGAGAGCCTGGGCCGCGAACATCCGCCGCTGGAGTTCGGGCTGCGGATCACCACGCTGGTCCGGGACACCAGCGAGCAGGCCTGGGCCGACGCCGAGGCCAAGGTCACCGCGCTGGCCCGGGCCGCCGACGGTGTCGAACGCGACCGGCGGTGGCACGCCGCCGTCGGTCAGCAACGGCTGCTGGAGCTGACCACCCGGGGGGAGGTGCTCGACGACAATCTCTACACCACGCCCGGCCGGTTCGGTGGGGGTGGGGCCGGCACCACCTGGCTGGTGGGCTCGGCGGAGGAGGTGGCGAAGTCGCTGCGCCGGTACGAGCGCCTCGGCATTCGCCACTTCGTCCTCTCCGACACCCCCTACCTCCCGGAGCTCAAGCGGCAGGGTGACCGGCTTCTTCCGCTACTGCGCGGCTGACTGGGTGCAGGTCATGGTGATCCGGCCGGTCGCCGTGCCAGTCCAGACCATCATCCCGAACGTCGTCGAAGCGCCCGGTGCCAGCGTCCCGTTGTACGAGGCGTTGCGGACCACGACGTCGGAGCCGTAGGTCGTCAGCACGCCGTTCCAGAGCGCCGAGATGCGCTCGTCACCGGTCCACCGCCAGGACACCTGCCAACCCCGCAGCGGCTGGGTGCCGGTGTTGCGGACCTCGACCGTGGAGACGTAACCGCCGGTCCAGGAGTTGTCAATCTTGAAGGTGGCGCCGCAGGCCGACTGGGCCGTGGTCCGCGCCGGTCCGCCCACGACGTACGGATCCCGCCGACCCTCGGCGTCGGTGTACCGGAACCAGTAGGCGGTGTCGGGGGTCAGCCCGTCGATCGTCACGGTCCCGCTGCGTTCCGGTCCGGAGGTGCCGGTGGCCACCGGGTTCAGCCACTGCCTGGCGTCCTCCTGACTGGTGAAGAGGCTGACGGTGATCGGCGGGTTGTAGCCGCAGGGCGGGGCGAACAGGATCGAGTAGCTGACGGTCAGGCTCGTGGCGGTCGCTGCCGTCACCTGGCCATAGATCGGCAGCGCCGGTGGACAGGTCACGATGATCGTCGGCGTCGGGGTGGCTATCGGGGCAGCCCCGGCCGTCCCGGACCAGCCGGCCAGGGGCAGCGCCACCGCGACCAGCACCGCGCTGAGTTTTCGAAGCATCCGTACCTCCTTGTCGCGGACCCCCGGCCGGGACTCGGCGACGGGCGGCCCGACCGGACTGCTCGACGTCGGCGGCGGGCGGCGGGCCACGATTGCTGTCCACCCCCGACACGCCGGGGATCCGCCGGGTACGGCGGATCCCTGGTCGGCTGAGGGACAGTCTGGCATTTGTTGAACATTGATTCAAGTAAATGTTGGGTGGGGCCAGGGGTCCGTCCGGCCCCACCCGGGTCGTACTATCGCCGGCTCCACTGCTGATTGGCGCCGCCGTTGCAGGACCACAGGATCAGTTTCGTCCCATTCGCCGTTCCGGCACCGTTCGCGTCCAGGCACAGCCCCGACTGTTGGCCGGTGATCGTGCCGTTGGAGTTGACGTTCCACTGCTGGTTCGCCTGACCGTTGCAGTCCCAGACGATCACCGTCGTGCCGTTGCTGGTGCCCCCGCCGTTCGCGTCCAGACACTTGTTCCCGGACGTCTGGAACTGCTTGCCGGAGGTGTACGTCCAGGACTGGTTGCTCCCGCCGGAACAGTCCCACAACTGCACCTGGGTGCCGTTCGTGGCGGACGAGTTCGGTACGTCGACGCAGCGCCCGGACTGGCCGCCCACGATCTGCTGGCCGGTGGTCGGCGGTGGGGTGGTGCCCGGGTCACCGATGCTGCCGGGGACGGTGCGTAGGGCGTTGTACCAGACGGCTGCCATTTTGTCGTAGCCGTTGGCGGTGGGGTGGATTCCGTCGATGAGGTCGGCGGTGGTGAGGGCGG
>NZ_JBTIXF010000102.1:0-13794 GCF_055793945.1 Plantactinospora sp. A48
ATACCTAGCATGTCAACCCCGAAGACGAACAAGCCACCCCCCCCCCTTCTCTCTGTCCCCGCTGCCACTGCTCCCACCCGCCCGCCCCCCCCCCCCCCCCGCAGCCGGTCCTTCCTCGTGCTGGTGATCGGTCTCGTCATGACCTGGCATTGATCCCCTCCTGAGGGCACAGCTCGACACCTACCTCAACGAAAAGCATTTCTACGGGCGGGACGTCATCGCGGAAGCACTCGCCGGGTTGGCCGGTATCGACGCCCTGGAACCCCTGGTCAGGGCCTCCGCCCGCGACCTGGGAGACGATCAGGACGGCTTCCAGTCCACCATCCTGGACCTGGTCCACGGGAACTTCGCAGACGCCGGCCCCGTGCTCGACTCCCTGCTGGACGACCCGGACGCCTCGGTTCGCAGAGTCGCCACCTGGCTTCGCGAGTATTTCGACGACCTGCACGGCCCGGCGGCCACTACCGGCGAGGGGCGCACCGCGCGGCTGGACAACCGGACGCCGCCGACGGTCGTCTGACGATCCAGGTCTCGACCGGCCGGCGCTCGTCACAGCCCAGGTTGGCGTTCACGAACATTCCCACGCCGGGCGCGGTACTCAAGGACCGATTGAACGACCATGATCGTCAATGCGGCCAGCAGCAACGCGGCACCGACCCACCGGCTCGGCGCGCGCCACGTGCTGGGCGTGACCTCCGTCAGGTTTCCCAGTCCCAGCAGAGCGTAGGAGCCCATGCAGGCTGCCCCTGCGGCCCACAGCCTGGGGTGATGCAGGGTCCGCCCGAACAGCCGAACCGTTGGCGCGCGCCACCCACGGAGAGCCACCGAGGCAGCACACCCGATGAGGGCAACAGTGACGCCGGCGAGCACGACGTCCGTGGCCGTTACGCTGGCCTCGTAGGTTGTCACATGCCTCACGGTAGTGGCACTCTCCAGCGCGGGTCTGCTCTACCGACGCCGCCGCGTCGTGAGGTCGTGCCGCAAGAGATCGAGAAAGTAGCGGCAAGCCTCCCGCTCTGTCTGGAAGGTTCGCAGGCCGCCCTTCGTCCCGCGTTCGGAGTAGTAGACCTCCCAACCCGCCGGGCCGTGGTCGAGCACGTAGCATTCGCCGGCGCCGAAGCCGCCGTACAGACGGTAGCTGGCTGGTTCGAAGCCCTCACGCGGAAGAATTTCCTCCAAGTCTGCGCGGGTCAGCTCGTCCATGAGCTCATCATGCCGTCCGAATCGACCCGCGCATCCCGCAGCACCAGCAGCCCGCTCACCGGCCGTTGAGGTCGGCCGGGCCGGCGGGTCTGCACCCTCGCCCTGACCGCCCCGAGGACATCGATCTGGTCGCCGTCGAGGTGGACCTGGGGGGTCCGGTGGGCGGAATGCGCGCGTGCGGGCACCGAGTCACTGAAGGCTGCTCGTGATGGGACGTACGATGAGGACGACCCGGAATTCGGCGTCCGGCGGCGGGCTGTCGTACGTCATCCCGTATCGCGCGGCGAGTCCGGTGAAGAACTCGCAGCCCTGGTCGGGCTCGATGCGATCCACCAGGCCGCGTACCTCCAGGTACCGGTATGGCTGGTCCGGGTCGTTCACCGACAGGGCAACCCGTGGGTCCCGCCGCACGTTGCGGTACTTGCGCCGGATCGTGGTGCTGGTGAACCGCAGGAATTCGCCGTCCCAGCGAAACCACATCGGATTGACCTGCGGCGAGCCGTCCGGCCGAATGGTCGCGAGGTGGCCGAAAAGCGGCCGTTTCAGCAGGTCGAGGTGGCTCTCAGGAATGATCGACACGTCAGTTTCGCCTTTCGGACAGAGCCGGTCGACAGGTCAACGATGCTGGGCCGGACGGCGTCGCTGCTCGGCGTCGGTCAACGCCGGCCGGACGTAGTCGACGTCTGCGGGATTGAGCGTCTCACCAGGTGCGACGATGCCGTCGATGCGGTCCAGCACGTCGTCGCCGAGCTGGAGGTCGGCGGCGCCCAGCTGATCGACGAGCTGTTCGATGGTGCGTGGCCCGAGGATGACCGAGGTGACGGCGGGATGCGTCGCCGCGAAGGCGAGTGCCAGCCGGGTCAGCGACGTTCCCGCCTGCGTGGCCACCTCCATCAGCTGTTCGACGGCGTCAAGTTTCCGGCGGTTGCCGGGCCGGTCGAGGTCGAACTTGTGGGCGACAACGCGGCGGAACTCGTTCATCTCGATCGGCCGACCGTGCCGGAGACGCCCGGTCAGCCAGCCACTGTTGAGGGGACTCCAGGTGAGCACACCGAGCCCGTACTTCTGCGCGGTGGGTAGGACGTCAGCCTCGATCCCACGGACGAAGACCGAGTACGGCGGCTGTTCGGTGTGGAAGCGGATGTGGTGCTGCCGTTCGGCCACCCACTGGGCCTCGACGAGCTGTTCGGCCGGGAAGCCCGACGTGCCGATCGCCATGATCTTCCCGGCACGTACGAGGTCGGACAGCACCGAGAGCGTTTCATCGATGTCAGTGAGCGGGTCGGGGCGGTGCACCTGGTAGAGGTCGATACGATCGGTGCCGAGCCGGCGCAGACTGTCCTCGACCGCGCGGGTGAGCCAACGCCGTGAGTTGCCCCGGTGGTTCGGGTCGCCGCGCCGGGGGAACTGGACCGGGAAGTGTCCCTTGGTGGCCAGGACGACCTGGTCGCGGCGACTGCGGAGTGCCTTGCCGACGATCTGTTCGGCTTCCCCGTTGGAGTACTGGTCGGCGGTGTCGATCAGGTTGATGCCGGCATCCAGCGCGGTGTGGATCAGCCGGACCGCATCCTCATGGTCACCGTTGCCCCACGCACCCAGGTGCAGGGTGCCAAGGGCGAACCTGCTCACCGATATGCCGGTGCGGCCGAGGATCCGGTGTCGCATCATGGCCGCGCCCCGCCCTGCTCCGAGGCGGCCAGCCCACAGTCGAGGCCGTTTTCGATCAGATGCCGGTAGTGCGCCGTCTTCGCGTCGAGCACGGCCAACTCCTCTTCGAGCATTGCTATCCGGGTGACGATCCGGTCCCGGTGCGCGGACAGCAGTTCCAGTCGCTCGGCATGGGTGGCCGTACCGGTGGTGACCAGCCGGCTGAACCGCCGCATCTCGCTGGTCGGCATCCCGGTGCGACGCAGCCGTACCAGGACCCGGAGCAGCCTGAGGTGCCAGGCGCCGTACCGCCGTCGCCCGTTCGGGTCCCGCTCCACCGGGGGGAGCAGCCCTTCTCGCTCGTACCAGCGCAACGTGTCCGGAGTCAGCCCGGTGGACAGGGCAACCTCGGCGATGCCCAGGTAGCCCTGCTCGGTGGTCGCCATCGCCGTCATGCCAGACACGTTATGAGCTGGAGTGCACTCAAACGCAAACCCTGTCTCGGCGGCTGACGCGGGTCGGTTTGCCGGCCGAGCGGCCACGCCGCGGGCAGGGTCGAAGATGTCCGGGGCGACACCGACTCGGACCGCGTTCCTGAGGCTGGTCGTTCGAGCCTGGTCGAAGACCTCTGTCCCGAACCGTGTCCCGTACCGAGGCTGGTTGCTGCGGGGCGCGACCGGCGTCCCGGACGGCCGAGGGGGGCGTCATGGCGGGGGCGTCGCGCAAGTCATGGTCATGGTGGTACGCCGTCGCGGTCCCGGTCGTCCTCGCGACGGCAGCCGCCGGCGCGCTGGGCGCGGCCCGGGGCCTGACGCCGCCGGGTGGCGAGCGTGGCCCGGCCGGGCCGCAACCGACAGCGACCGCGCCGGCCCGGTTCATGCCGGCCGCGTCCGCCCCGGCCACGGAGGTGGGGTACGCCGCCACGCAACTGCTGATCCGCGACTGCATGCGGCGCCGCGGGTTCAGCTACTGGCCGGTGCCCCGGCACCCGGTGCCCGAACTGCGTGAGTTCCCGTACGTCCTCGACGACCTGGCCTACGCCCGCCGATACGGCTACGGCGGAGTGCTGGACCGTCGGTTGGAGGCCGCCATAGCGGGCGATCCGAACGCCCGGTACGTCCAGGAGTTGCCGCCGGAGCGCGGTACGGCGGTCGTCCGCGCCCTCAACGGCGACCCGCGCGAGCCGGACGCCCTGCGGGCGGCACTGCCGGGCGGCGGCACGGTGCGCCGCAGCAGCCACAGCTGCACGTCCGAGGCGGAAGGCCAACTCTACGGCGACCTGCCCACCTGGTACCGAGCGGCCAAGACCACCGACAACCTCACCGGGCTACGCGTCGGCCGAGTGCTCGCCGACCCTCGCTACGCCGCCGGGGTGACGGTGTGGCGGCGTTGTATGCGGGCCGTCGGCTACGGATACGCCGACCCGGCCGCCGCCCGCGCGTCGGTGCCCGAACCGGCGTCCGACACCGTCCCGACCAGCGAGGTCCGGCTGGCGGTGGCCGAGGCGACCTGCTCCGCGGACAGCGGACTCGGCCGGCTTGCCCGCCGGCTCGACGCCGAGCACCAGCGCGCGGTCGAACGACAGTTCCGCGCCCAGGTGGCCGACCGGCTCCGCCTCGAAGCCGCCGCGCTGCCGCGTGCCCGTGCCGTGCTGGCCGCCGGTTGACGCCCCTGTGACTTCCGTGGCGGACCGCCACGGCAGATCCGATCGAAGGGAACACCATGAGAGCAGTACGGTCCATGCTGGCCATCCTGGTCGCGGCGGTTGCCGCACTGACCATCACCGCCACCGCCGCGCAGGCCGCGCCCAGGCCGGCGCCGCACACCGACTCGCACCGCGCCCTCGCGGCCAGCGGCTACCTGTACGTCAGCCAGGACGCCTACTGGGGAGGCCGGTGGTGTTGGTGGTACAACGCCGACAACAACTGGGACACCATCAGCACCGCCGAGAACGCCAACTGCGACAACAACAACCGGGCCAGCATGCGTAACCAGGCGTCCTCGGCGTGGAACGACTCCAACAGCGGCCACCCGGTTGCCCTCTACATCCACCCCGACTACTCCGGCGCGTACGCCTGCCTGGGCGCTGGCGACAGTTGGGACAACCTGACCGGAGTCTGGTTCAGCTGGGGCTCCAACCGGGACGGCTACATGAGCAACGCCAACGACAACATCGCCTCCCACCGGTGGCGGACGAGCTGCAGCGCTGGCTGAGTTGCCGTACCCAGGGGTGGCAGCCGAGGGGCTGCCACCCCGTCCGGGCGTTGGTCGTCGTCGTAACGCCGGTGGTGCGCCAACTGAGTTGTTTGGCGAAATGCTGCATTTGCTGGTCAGTGTCGAATTTGCGCCGATGTCGTCGATGAGACTGAGAACCACCGTCAATACCAAAACACTGTCTTCCATGGGGAGACTGCGAATACATCTCACGACCGGCGATCTCAGTCGTACTCGGTTGGCGGTTCAGCCAGATCCATTGTGGGAAATCGTCTGCAGTCTGCACCGCCTGCAGACCCGCGCCGGCTACGCCGGTTACGCCGACTGGCACCGGCAGGTGCGCCAGGACCTGCAACGCGCCGGCCTCGTGCCGGTGGTCCGCGAGCGGCTGCTGCCCGTCGCGCCCCGCCATCGGTACTTCCCGGACTTCCTGACGCCTGGCCCGGTCACCGACCTGGACGAGGGCATCGACAGGGTGCTCGGCACCCCCACCCGCCGGATCCGTACCGAAGTGGAGCAGATCAGCGTCCCGGCCAAAGGCTTCTGGCTGGGTGACCTGTCCGCCGGCCGGCTCGCAGCCCTGAACGGCCTCGGCGATGCGCTACGCGCCTATTTCCGGGTGGCCGTCGCCCCGTACCGGGCGCAGATCGGTGATGCCGTCTCCGGCGAGCGAGCTCTCCGCGGGGTGCGGATGCTCGACACCGGTGCCGGGGAGATCCTCGACGACCTGGGCCCGGACGTGCGCTGGGAGCCGCCGGTGCTGACCGTGCACGGTTACCCGTGTGACCAGGAGATGTACCTCGACGGCCGGGGGATCACGCTGATCCCGTCATACTTCTGCTGGCACTCACCGGTCGCGCTGGCCGATCCCGAACTGCCTCCGGTCCTGGTCTACCCGGCGCGTCGGCAGCGGCCGGACCCCACGATCCGGCCGGTGCCATCGGCCGATCCGGAACGTCGACTCGGCCCGCTGCTCGGTCACACCCGGCTGGCTGTCCTGCGCGCCACCGTCCGCGGGGCCACCACCGGCGAACTGGCCCGGCGTGCCGGCATCTCGCCGGCAACCACCAGTCACCACACCACGATCCTGCGCGAGGCTGGGCTCATCATCAGCCAGCGGCACGGCAACATCGTGCTGCACCGCCCCACCGCCATCGGCAGGGCGCTGCTCGACGGCGTACCGCCCCGCGCGGGCACTCCGCCGGGCCTAACCCGTGACATCTGGTGAATCCCGGGGCCATCAGTCCCCGGGGCCGCACCTGGCTGAGGCGAATCCGCCTCGGTTGGCGCGGCCGGCGCCACTGGCACGCCATGCCAACCAGGATCCAAAGACGATTGGAACGACAACGGCCCAGGTACGCGGATCGTGCCGCTGACCTGGGCCGGAACATGTGGAGCGGGCGACGGGAATCGAACCCGCACCGTCAGTTTGGAAGACTGAAGCTCTGCCATTGAGCTACGCCCGCGTGCGCGCCGGGATCCGAGGCGCGCCGATCAGCGTACCGGGTCACCGCCGGGCGGGCCCAACCGGCCCGCCAGCGCGTCGCGGTGGTCGGGGTGGCGGCCTCGGCACGCTGTCCAATGTCGGCGGAACAGGGGTATCAGCGTCACCCGGACACCCCTACGTCCCGGACATTGTGTTGATCATGGGCGGGGTTGGTCGTATGCCCGGCCATCTTCAGGGGCCGGCTCCCGGTCGGCCGAGCCGGGCGAGGCGGGCGAGTTGGGCGGCCGGTGACTGGGCCGTCGAGCCGGTCGGGCGGTCGGCCAACCGAGTCCGGCGCGGCTCCAACCTCCGGTGTCGCCGTCAAGAGATCGGTGGTCGCGCCGGGCATCGATCGAAGATCAACAGAGGGGCGTGGCCGGGGACACGGTCGGGACGTGCGGACCGGGCGCAACGTCTGTCGGTCCGACCGCATACACTTCTGATCGCCACGGGGTGTGGCGCAGCTTGGTAGCGCACTCGCTTTGGGAGCGAGGGGCCGTGGGTTCAAATCCCGCCACCCCGACTGTCGTCCGCGCCCGCGGAGTGGATGAAGTGGGTCACGGCATCCTCCTGGGCGGCGGTCGCCGCCGGGTCGAATCGGGGCCCGACTACACTCGATGGGCTGAACCGTGCCCAGCCAAGACCTTAAGACCCGTTTCAAGGAGTACGCCTGTGAAGAGCACCGTCGAGACTCTGAGCCCGACCCGCGTGCGGCTCGCCATCGAGGTGCCGTTCGTCGAGCTCGAGCCGAGCCTCAGGAAGGCGTACCGGGAGATCGGTCAGCAGGTGACCGTGCCGGGGTTCCGCCGTGGCAAGGTGCCGACCGCCGTGATCGACCAGCGGGTCGGCCGGGGCGCCGTCCTGAACGAGGCGGTGCAGGAGGCCATTCCGGAGAACATCCTGGCCGCCGTGCGGGAGCACGATCTGAAGACGCTGGGCCGGCCGGAGGTGGAGATCACCGAGTTCGCCGACCGCGAGCCGCTGAAGTTCACCGCGGAGGTGGACGTCCGCCCCGAGATCGCCCTGCCGGACCTGTCGGCCGTCGAGGTGACCGTCGACGAGCTCAAGATCGATGACACCGAGGTCGACGAGCAGGTGAACGGCCTGCGGGAGCGGTTCGCCACCCTCAAGACCGTCGAGCGGGCCGCCGCCGAGGGCGACTACGTGCAGCTCGACCTCGCGGCCACGGTCGACGGCCAGGAGGTTCCGGGCGGTTCGGCCACCAACATCTCGCACGAGGTGGGCAGCAAGCAGCTGCTGCCGGGTCTGGACGAGGTGCTGGTGGGCATGTCGGCCGGCGACACCAGGACGTTCACCACCCAGCTCGTGGGCGGCGACTTCGCCGGCCAGGACGCCGAGGTCGAGGTGACCGTGCGCACGGTCAAGGAGAAGGAGCTGCCCGAGCTGGACGACGAGTTCGCCGGCATGGCCAGCGAGTTCGACACCCTCGATGAGCTGCGGAACGACCTGCGGGAGCGGGTCACCCGGGGCAAGAAGGTCGAGCAGATCTACGCCGCCCGCGACAAGGCCCTGGAGCAGCTCGTGGCCGCCGCCGAGGTACCCGCCCCCGAGGGCGTGGTGAAGGAGGAGGTCGAGCACCGCAAGCAGGCCATGGTCGACCAGTTGGAGCGGATCGGCGCCTCGATGACGGAGTACCTCGCCGCCGAGGAGAAGACCGAGGAGCAGATCGACACCGAGCTGGCCGAGGCGGCCACCGAGGGCGTCAAGATCCAGCTCCTGCTGGACACCCTCGCCGACGCCGAGGACGTCCAGGTCACCGACGACGAGTTCGGACACGAGATCATGCACCGGGCGCAGCGTTCCGGCATGGCCCCGCAGCAGTACTACGACCAGCTTGTCCGGTCGGGCGCCGCGGCGGCCGTCTTCGGTGACGTGCGTCGGGGGAAGGCGCTGGCCACCGTGCTGGAGAAGGTGAAGATCACCGACACCGCCGGCAACCCGATCAGCCTCGACGCGCTGCGCGCCGAGGCCGGGGTGGACGCCGAGCACGACCACGCGCACTGAGCCGCATCCGGCGCTCGGCCGCCGCCCGCCCGCACCGGGCGTGGGGCGGCCGACGCCTTTCCGGGTACGCCTGGCGCAGCTGCGCTGATAGCGAACAGGTCCAATACCGGGGCGCTGTGGCCCCGGCGAACGGTTAGTGTCGGTTCTTGAGACGGTACGGAGAGCGAAGGGCTGCCATGACCGAAATGCACGTCCCAGCGATGCCCCTCCGGGCGGCCGACGCCCGTGGCGGGGAAGCCATTGGCAACCTTGACGACTCGGTTTACAACCGCCTGCTGAAGGAACGGATCGTCTTCCTCGGCAGTGAGGTGACCGACCAGGTCGCCAACCGCATCTGCGCGCAGCTGCTGCTGCTCGCCGCGGAGGATCCCGACCGTGACATCAACCTGTGGATCAACTCCCCGGGTGGCTCGGTCTACTCCGGCATGGCCATCTACGACACCATGCAGTTCATCGACAACGACGTGTCGACCGTGGCGATGGGCATGGCCGCGTCCATGGGCCAGCTGCTGCTCTGCGCCGGCACCCGGGGCAAGCGGTACGCGCTGCCGCACGCGCGGATCATGATGCACCAGCCGTCCGGCGGGGTCGGCGGCACCGCGGCGGACATCGCCATCCAGGCCGAGCAGATGCTCTACACCAAGCGGATGTTCCAGGATCGGGTGGCGCACCACACCGGCCAGACCCAGGAGCAGATCGAGGCCGACTCCGACCGGGACCGCTGGTTCACGGCGCAGGAGGCCCTCGACTACGGCTTCATCGACAAGGTGATCACCGGGGCCGCCCAGGTTCCGGCCGGCGCCGGGACCCTGAGCTGAGGAGCTTGACGATGAGTGACCTGACGCAGCCGCCGAGCTTCGCGCCGGTGCAGAACCGCTACATCCTGCCGTCGTTCGTCGAGCGCACCTCGTACGGCGTCAAGGAGTCCAACCCGTACAACAAGATGTTCGAGGACCGGATCATCTTCCTCGGCGTCCAGGTCGACGACGCGTCGGCCAACGACATCATGGCCCAGCTGCTCACGCTGGAGAGCACGGATCCGGACCGTGACATCACGATGTACATCAACTCGCCGGGTGGCTCGTTCACGGCGATGACCGCGATCTACGACACCATGCAGTACGTCCGGCCGGACATCGTGACGGTCTGCCTGGGCCAGGCGGCGAGCGCCGCCGCGGTGCTGCTCGGCGCCGGCACGCCGGGCAAGCGGATGGCCCTGCCGAGCTCGCGGATCATCATCCACCAGCCGGCCACCGAGGGTGGCTACGGGCAGGGCTCGGACATCGAGATCCAGGCTCGGGAGATCCTCCGGATGCGTACCCAGCTGGAGGAGATGATTGCCCGGCACTCCGGTCAGCAGGTCGACAAGGTCCGCAAGGACATCGACCGTGACAAGATCATGACGGCCGAGGAAGCCCGGGAGTACGGGATCATCGACACGGTCCTGTCCAGCCGCAAGAAGGGTCTGCTCGCGGCGAACGCGAACAGCTGACGACCCAGGTCCGGGGCCGGCCCGGCGGTATGCTGCCGGCCGACCCCGGACACGCCCCTTTTAGGGGTCGGAGAAACCTCCGCCAGGGGGTAACGTCGGGTCTGCACCGCTTCGCCGGCACCCCGGCACAGCGATCAGGATCGACAAGGCAGCACAACCGCAGGCCAGGGCGCGGCCTTGGCCGATGACGGCAGGGAGAACGTAGGTGGCACGGATCGGTGACGGCGGCGACCTACTGAAATGCTCCTTCTGCGGCAAGTCGCAGAAGCAGGTCAAGAAGCTCATCGCGGGCCCCGGGGTCTACATATGCGACGAGTGCATCGATCTCTGTAACGAGAT
This sequence comes from Plantactinospora sp. A48, assembly GCF_055793945.1. Lineage (NCBI taxonomy): Bacteria > Bacillati > Actinomycetota > Actinomycetes > Micromonosporales > Micromonosporaceae > Plantactinospora > Plantactinospora sp. A48. The sequence continues at coordinate 10,407 of NZ_JBTIXF010000102.1, forward strand.
CATCGAGGAGGAGCTCGCCGAGTCGGGCGAGGTCAAGTGGGAAGAGCTACCCAAGCCGATCGAGATCTGCCAGTTCCTCGACCAGTACGTGGTCGGCCAGGACCAGGCGAAGAAGGCACTCTCCGTAGCGGTCTACAACCACTACAAGCGGATCCAGGCCGACACGGCCGGCGGATCCTCCGGGGACGCCGTCGAGCTGGCCAAGTCCAACATCCTGTTGATCGGCCCCACCGGCTGCGGCAAGACCCACCTCGCCCAGACCCTGGCCCGGATGCTCAACGTGCCGTTCGCGATCGCCGACGCCACGGCGCTCACCGAGGCCGGCTACGTCGGCGAGGACGTTGAGAACATCCTGCTCAAGCTGATCCAGGCCGCCGACTACGACATCAAGCGCGCCGAGACCGGCATCATCTACATCGACGAGGTCGACAAGATCGCCCGCAAGTCGGAAAATCCGTCGATCACGCGGGACGTCTCCGGCGAGGGCGTCCAGCAGGCCCTGCTCAAGATCCTGGAGGGGACCGTCGCGAACGTCCCGCCCCAGGGCGGACGGAAGCACCCGCACCAGGAGTTCATCCAGATCGACACCACAAACGTGCTGTTCATCTGCGGTGGCGCGTTCGCCGGTCTCGACCGGATCATCGAGTCCCGGACCGGCCAGGGTGGCCTCGGCTTCGGTGCTCGGCTGCGAGCCGTCTCCGAGCGCTCGACGGATGACATCTTCGGTCAGGTCATGCCCGAGGACATGCTCAAGTTCGGGCTGATCCCCGAGTTCATCGGCCGCCTCCCGGTGATCACCAACGTGCGCAGCCTGGACCGGCGGGCCCTCGTGCAGATCCTCACCGAGCCCCGGAACGCACTCGTTCGGCAGTACCAGCGGCTCTTCGAGCTGGACGGCGTCGAGCTGGAGTTCGAGCAGCCGGCCTTGGAGGCCATCGCCGACCAGGCCATGCTGCGCGGCACCGGCGCCCGTGGTCTGCGGGCCATCCTCGAAGAGGTTCTGCTCTCCGTGATGTACGAGGTGCCCAGCAACCCGGACGCTGCCCGGGTGCTGATCACCCGCGAGGTCGTCCTGGAGAACGTGAACCCCACGATCGTGCCGCGGGAGTTCACCGGCCGGCGCCGTCGGGACCGCGAGGAGAAGTCAGCCTGATCGACTGAGCCGCCCGGAGGGTCGGGGAAACCTCACTCCTCCGGGTGGTCCGGCTCCGTGGAGCGGGCTCGGCAAGCCCAGCCCGCTCCGGGGGTCAGGCGGGTGGGACGGGTGGTGAGCCCGGCCCGCTCTGGGCGGTCAGGCTTGATCCCGACGCGGGCTGGGCTCGCCGAACCCGCTAGCGGTGTCGACTGGAATGGTTCGGTCGACCGTTGTTCTACAGGCCTCCGGTGGGGTCTCCGTCGATCGGCTTGAGGTGGGATCGGCTTGAGGTGGCTGGCGAAGTGAGCGACCCGTAGGGTTTGTCGCATGCGGGTTGCGGTGTGTCAGCTCAACGCCAGAGACGACCGGAAGGCCAATCTGACGGTGGCCGCCGAGCTGCTTGACCGGGCCGCGGCGGCCGGTGCCGACCTCGCGGTCCTCCCCGAGTACGTCGACCATCTGGGCCCGGCGACGACGGCGCCACAACCAGAACCGGTGGACGGAGAGTTCGCGGCGTTCTTCGCCGAGGCAGCGCGCCGACATGGTATGTGGGTACACGCCGGCTCGTTTCACGAATCCGGACCGGACCCGGAGCACACGTACAACACCTCCCTGGTCTTCGACCGCGCCGGCCAACTGGCCGGCAGCTACCGCAAGATCCACCTGTACGACGTGGAGATTCCGGGCCGGGTCTCCTACCTGGAATCCCGGACTGTGGCGCCGGGCGAGGAACCGGTGGTGCTGCCGGTCGACGGCGTACCGGTTGGCTTGTCCATCTGTTACGACCTGCGTTTCCCGGAGCTGTACCGCCGGCTGGTGGACCGCGGTGCCCGGATCCTGGTGGTGCCTGCGGCCTTCATGCTGCACACCGGCCGGGACCACTGGGAGGTGCTGTTGCGCGCCCGGGCGATCGAGAACCAGTGTTACGTGATCGCCGCGGGACAGATCGGTGATCACGATCCGGGGCGGACCTGCTTCGGCCGGAGCATGGTCATCGACCCCTGGGGCACCGTGCTCGCCCAGGCACCGGACACCGTCGGCGTGACCCTCGCGGATCTCGACCTGGACCGTCAGCACCAGATCCGTTCGGAACTGCCGAGCCTGGCCAACCGCCGCCTCTGAGACCTCTTGGGCTGCCGAGGCCGCCGAAGTTCATTCGGCTTCGGTGCGATTCCTGGGGGTTACTGGATCTGGTAGGCGACCTGGCTGGCCGCCCGGACGCGGCCGGAACGGCCAAGGTGGACCTGCGTCCGGGCCGCCGTCACGGGGATGCGCGACCGGCGGGCCGCCCAGGATGGCCAGGGGGTTGAGACCCCTGCTGGCTGCCTTGCAACCCGGGCAATGACAAGCCCGGTCAGTGACCCTGCAGGAGGATCCCGGTGAGGGCCAGGGCGAGGATGGCTCCGCCGGTCACCAGGAGTGCCGTCGACATCCGGGACGGGCCTCGGCGGGCCAGGCGGCGGACCGACAGGACCAGCACCACCAGGACCGCCACCGCGATGACCAGCTGCCAGAACGGTAGGACCAGCGCGAGTACACCGTCGTCGGATCGCGACGCGTGGGTGACCGGGGTGATCGCCATGGGCGCCACTCTTCCATGAAGCCCGGCTGCCGGCTGCCACGGAACCAGTCCGTTCCGGCCCGATGGTGGCCGCTGAGACGACGGTCACGTTCAGGGCCGCAGGAGCATGTCCAGTCGATTCTCGGGGCCGCTGTGAGCTGCGGAAACAGTCGTCGTGGCCGGTCTCGCGGCGGTACGGGCAGCGACGGACGCGGATTTGCACTTCGGTGGCCAGGGCGCGTAACTTTCTCTCTGCACGCGGAACACCGGACAAAACGGCCGGAACCGCGGGCCCTGAATCAAGACCACCTCGGTGGTTTCGAGGATGGGATGCGGGTGGTGCGAATCGACCGGGTAACCGGACTTGAGATCGCGAGGCCGACCGTGTAACGTGTACCAAGCCGGCAGGAGCCGGGCGGGTCAGTCGCGGGAGCGATGATCGGCCGGTCTGCTAGCTTCCTCCGACAGATGGCCACCGGGAAGCCGGTGAGCGTCAGCGCGGAGACCTTCGGGCGGTGCGATCGATGATCGCGGAGCCGACCGGACAAGACGGAACGCATAGCCCCAACGGGGCCGGCCTTGGCTGGTTTCTTGGTGTGTGGTTGTTCTTTGAGAACTCAACAGGGTGTTTGATAAGCCAGTGCCAATTTTTGCCTTCTGTGGCTGGTCTGACTGATGGTTTTGTGCTGTTG
>NZ_JBTIXF010000103.1:0-13738 GCF_055793945.1 Plantactinospora sp. A48
CGCCTGCCCACCGGCCACCACCTCCCACCGAAACCCTCGGGAGACAGCCTGCCCGATCCGTCCTCAGAACCGACGGATTACACGATCAACATTCAAAGACGGGGCACTAGTAGTACTTTGTCGTGATTGGATACGGTCTCGGGGTTTCCATCGGGTGGGGAAGCGGGTTTTGCAGGTGGGGCAGGCGCCGGCCAGGCGGACGAGGAGGTGTTGCAGGTCGCGGAGGACTGCGTAGAGGCTCAGGCCGGCGCTGCTGCTTTTGGGTGGTTGAGGCGTTGCAGGGTGCAGAAGGCGTGGGCTGCGGAGACGAGGGTGACGTGGTGGTGCCAGCCTTGCCAGGTGCGGCCTTCGTAGTGGTGCAGGCCGAGGCCGGTTTTCAGTTCGCGGTAGTCGTGTTCGATGCGCCAGCGTAGTTTCGCCCATCTGATGAGGGTGCGTTTCGGTGTGGTGGCGGGCAGGTTCGACAGCCAGTATTTGGTGGGCTCTTTCTGGTCGGGTGGCCATTCGGCGATCAGCCATGCCTCGGGCAGGTCGTGGTCGCGGTGCGCGGCCAGCAGCGTGCGTCCGGCGGGACGCACGCGGGTGAACACGAACCGGGAGCGCATCTTCACGGGTGTGCCGGCCCGGACGCGGGAGCCGTCTCGCCAGGTGACAGTCTGGGCCTGTTCCGGTCCGCCGGCCAGGATCAGGTCCTTGACCGCGACGGCGGGTTCCCGGTAGCGCGGTTGCGGATACGTCCCGACGCCCTGGTAGGGCGGCGTGGTGCGCACCGTGGCCTGCGGATAGACGCCGGTGCGGATCGACACCTGCACCACATACGACATGCCGCGGTGTCGGTGACCAGGTTGACGCTCACCCCGAGCTGACAGTTCGTGACTTTCCCGTGGTGCCCGTGTACTGCCGGGCCACCCCCGGCGACGCCGTGCCGCACTTCAGCCAGCCCGTGTCGTCCACCGCCCACGCCACCGGCCCGATCACCGCGCCCATCCGGGCCGCCAACCGCCGCCGTACCGGCGTCACGTCCCACGGACTGTTCGTCACGAAATGGTTCAACGCCTGATCATGCACACCCTCCAAGCGACCCGCCATCGGCTGGATCGACTTACGCCGCCCGTCCAGCATCAACCCCTGCAGATACGACACCGCCCGGTCCCGCCACCCGACCCGGGTCAACGACCCGAACACATCCTGCGCGAACCCGGCCAGGTCATCCCGCAGGCGAGCCACCTCACAACCGTCCATGCAGGACCCAACGAGCCGCAGATAGTAGCAGCCATCACCGTTCATCAAAACGTGACAAAGTACTACTAGGAGGCGCGCAGCCCGGCGAGGATGAGGTCGGCGAGCTTGCCGATCACTTGGGCGCCTGTCGTCGGAGGCAGTCGCCGTAGTGAGGCGATGGCGAGGAGGCCGGCCCGCACGTCGTCAGCATCGACGCCATCACGGAGCAACCCGGCGGCCCGCGCGCGGGCGACGAGCACGTTCAAGGCCTGGGAGTGTTCCCGGCGTTCCTTCTGGAAAGCGGCGCCCACGTCGCCGGATCCCAGCAGTGCCTCGTTGAGTGCCCGGTCGTGGATCTGCCGATCGGCGAACTCGAGGACTGTGCCCGATAGCGCCCGCCACGGGTCGGGGTCGTCGAGCGCTTGGCGCATCTGCGTGCCGCAGGCGTCGACGCGTTCGGCGAGGACCGTGGTAACCAGATCGGCGCGGGTCGGGAAATGTCGGTAGAGCGTCGCCACACCGATCCCCGCCCTGCGGGCGACCTCGCGCATGGGCGCCTCGAGCCCGGCTGCGGCGAACGTCTCCCGTGCTGCCGCCACGACCCGTTCACGGTTGGATCGGGCGTCGGCACGCTGCTTCTGAGGCATCTTCGGCCGTTGTCCTTCTCACTTCGCCCGAGGGCGGAACGGCTGCTCCGTTTCCGGTCTACGGTACGGCAGCGACCACGTTTTCTCAGGCAGAGGAGCCTTCGATGTTCGCAGTGCAGTTCGACCGGTTCGGCGGTCCGGAGGTGCTTCACCTCGGCACGGCCGAGGCGCCGCAGCCGCAGGTCGGTCAGATCCGGGTGCGTGTTCGGGCTGCCGGGGTGTCCCCGGCCGACATCGGTCTTCGGTCGGGCCGCACTCCGATGAGTGCCCAGTTGCCGTTGCCGCACATCCCCGGCGTCGACGCGGCCGGAGTCGTCGACGTGATCGGCGATGGCGTGGACGGCGTGGCCCTCGGCGACCACGTCTTCGGTGTCGTGGACCTGGCGAAGCTCGGCGGTGCCAGCGCGGAGTTCGCGGTGCTGCAGCTGTGGGCCCACAAACCGGCCGCCATGCCGTGGTCGCAGGCCGGTGCGGCGGGCTCCAGCGTCGAGACGGCCACCCGCGCTCTCGACCTGCTGGAGCTGCAGACGGGGATGACGCTCCTGGTCGACGGCGCCACCGGTGGCGTAGGCAGTGTCGCCGTCCAACTGGCCGCGGCCCGCGGCATCCGGGTCATCGGCACCGCCCGTGCCGGCAACCATGATTTCCTCGCTCGGCTGGGGGCGACGCCGATGAAGTACGGGCCGGGCCTCGCGGACCGGGTCACCGCCCTGGGTGTGGCCCGCGTAGACCGCGCACTGGACGTCGCCGGCGCCGGGTCGCTGACGGAACTGCTCGAGTTGACCGGCGGCCCGGCAGCGGTGGTGACCCTGGCCGACTTCACCGCCCGCGAGCACGGCGTCCGCCTGTCCATGGGACAACTGGCCGGTGAACCCGACGGCCGGCACGGCCTGCGCGCCGCAGCGGAACTGTTCACTCAGGGCCGGTTCACGGTGCCGATCGAGGCCGTCTTCCCCGTCCAGCAGGCGACCGACGCACACGAGACGGCCGAGCACGGATCCCGCCGCGGGAAGATCGTCCTAAGCGTCGACGACGCGCAAGGGGTCTAACCCTCCAGCCGACGCGGCCCAGAAGCATCTGCTCATCGGCTGGTCCCTGCCCCGGCCGGCCCGGAGCACCATCGCGTCGAGTAGCGCGCGATTCCCGGCACGTCAGCTGTCGGCGTACGAGTTGCAGTGCAGAGCCGCGTACGCCATCAAGTACACAGCGCGGCCATCGACCTCCGCGAGGTCCGCAACGAGCTGGCGGTCGAGCCGACGCCAGCACGCAGACCCTCCCGGTTACACAGGGTGATGCTTTCCGACCCCTGGCGGCGTCCGGATCCGCCGAAGTCAGTGCCTCAGTGCCCAGCTCGCACGAATTCAGGATGAATCTGCGTACGAGATGAATTCGAGCAGGCTTCCGTCGGGATCGCGAAAGTAGACGCTCGTTCCCGTCCCGCCGGCGCCGAATCGTCGAACAGGCCCCGTCTCGACCTCGACGTGGAGCTTCCGCAGGTGCGACACGGCTTCTTCGATCGGTCCCTCCCAGACGAAGCAGATGTCACTGTTCCCAGGGCGGACAGCGAGACGGGCAACGTTGTCCGCCAGGTCGACACCTGGCCCGTGGACGTTCAACTGCGTCTGACCGACTCGGAACGCAACGCGGTCGCCACCGACGCCGATCACCTCAGCGCCGACGACATCCCGATAGAAAGCGGTGGAGACGTGCCAATCCGAGACAGCAATGACGGTGTGGTCGAGGCGGGTCACGGGAGACATCACTCGACCCTACTCCCGCGAGGTCGCGCCGCCGGTCACCCGAATCCGCTGCAATCCGGGCGCCAATCCTCGTCCACCGATCACTCACCGTGAGCAGCGAGCGTGATTCGCCGAGCGGGCCGCCGTCGCAACGTCCGGAATGTGTCACGCCCGCGACCTCTGCACATTTGGCGAACCTGACTCTGCACCAGAACCCGTACGCCGACAGGCAGTAAGCCCAGCCACCAATGCAGCGGTGACGTGCGCCCGGGTGGTGGCTTCAGGACCGGTGGTCCCGCGGGTAGCCGCAGGCAGATGGGCATGCAGCAGCCCGGCTCGTGCGGGGTTGGGGTAAGAGACGCTGGGCAGCCAGTTCTGCAGTCTGCGTGGCGACAGTTAGTCGACCTTGTCCCGAGTCGCGAACCGGGTAAGGAAGCTCAGGGTGATCGCGGAGTCGATGTCGCGGAACAGCCCGAGCACGCCGGGCAGAACATGTTCGAGGTGGGCTCGGAGCTGATTGGTCATCGCGACACGGGCGGCGATGAGGTCCTTGCGGGCGCGGACGGTCATCCGCAACGTGAGTGTCGCGGGAGAGTCGACGGTGAGGGGACGCAGGCGATGGTGATCGGTGCGGACGGTGTCGGCCAGGACGTAGGCATCGAAGCGGTCGTCCTTGTTGCCGGCTGCGCCGTAGCGGCGGCGCAGGTACTTGATCTGGTTCGAGGCGATCACGAAGACCGTGAGCCCCGCATCGAGGAGGGCCTCGACGACGGGCCGGCTGGGGCGTTCGATACCGACCTCAAGCACACCGGTCTGCTGCAGGCATCGCAGCAGCTTCCGCAGCCCCGCAGCGGTGTGCTCGACGATCATCCGTTGAACCCCGACACCGTCGGGGCCAACGATCGCGACGGCGTGCTCGGTACTGGCCCAGTCGATGCCCGCCGTTGGTCGACGGACCGAGGGCTGGTGTTCGACACTCATGGTGTCCTCCTTGCTGTTGCCGCAGCAGGTGGGCACCTGGTGGCCTCAGGACACGGAGCCCGGTCGCTCACTGATCGGCGCTCGACGACGCGCCAGTCATACGTGCCCTGGGACCACCAGCCCCCGCGGAACTCATGCCGGACCTCTCACGGTCAAGCGGACAAGGCGGTGGCCCGGTGGAGACCAGGTGCGCCGACGACCCCAGATCACCGGCACCAGACACAGTGCCCGACGAGACCGCCGACAGGAAGAGTCTGCGCAGTGAGCGGACATCATGGCAGTGGCCGCTTGCGCCTTTGTCTAGTTGACACTTGATAAAGTACATGCTTGAGTAACCCCGTGGAGGCCACTGTTGAAGAGCAGCAACTCGACGCGTTGTTCACAGCGCTCAGCGATCGCACCCGGCGGGACATCGTCGTGCGGCTGAGCGCGGGCGATGCCACGGTCAAGGAGCTCGCCGAGCGGTACGCCATGAGCATGCAGGCTGTGTCGCAGCACCTTCAGGTGCTCGAGCGCTCCGGCTTGATCAGCCGGGGGCGTCACCGCCAGACCCGCCCGTGCCGCCTCGAACCGGGAACGCTGAGCGTCGCAGCTTCGTGGATCGAGGCGAGCCGGCGCATGTGGGCCGAGCGGATGGACTGTCTGGAGACGCACCTGGCCCGTCTACAAGAGGGCGAAGAGCGGTGACCGACGACGAACTCGTCTACGAGCGGGTGTTCAAGGCACCGCGCGAACTGGTCTGGCGATGTCTCACCCAGCCCACCGAACTCGCGCACTTCTGGGGTCCCCGGGACATGACCACGCCGATCGATGGCATTGTCGTCGAGCTTCGGCCCGGCGGCCGCTTCGAGACGCTGATGGTCGGCCCGCACGGCAGCTATCGGATGGTCGCCACATTCACCGAGATCGTTCCGCCCGAGCGGCTCGCCTGGGTTGAGCCGTCGAGTGGGATGCACACCACCAGCACGCTTGACGATCAGGGTGGTGGCCGGACCGCGGTCGTCATCCGTCAGCGGCATGTGCCCGAGGCTATGCGGAGGCCCGAAGCGCGAGCTGGCTTCCTTACCTCTCTCGACAAACTCGACGAATACCTCAACCTGCTGATAAGCGGAGACCGATCATGACCGACCCGCAGACCTGGGTAGCACCGACATACGAACGATGGGCCAATCTCCTCACCACTTCCCCTGCCGTGACGTGGGATGCGCCCACCCTGTGCGACAAGTGGCTCGTGCGTCACGTCGTCGCGCACGTGACAATGCCGGCCCGGCTGAGCCCTGAGCAGTTCGGCGCGGAGATGGCGGCGGCCCGTGGCGACTTCACCGTGCTCTCCGACACGGTGGCCGCGAGGGACGCTTCGCTGCCTCCCGAGGAGCTTCTCAGCCAACTCCGGACGCCGAAACTGCACGAGTGGCTACCACCGGGCGGCGGCGCGGCGGGCGCCCTTAATCACGCTGTAATCCACTCGCTCGATGTGACGATCGCGCTCGGCCGGCCCACTGTCGCACCGCGAGAGGCTGTGATCACCGTCCTCGACCTGCTCACCGCGCCCAACGGCACGCTGTTCGGCGTCGACATGACCGGCATCCGGATCGAGGCCACCGACACCGCTTGGAGCCGGGGAGAAGGCCGGTCGATCCGCGCCGACAGCGGCTCACTGGTCGCTCTTCTGAGCGGCCGCACCCTGCCCGACGGCCGTAAGCTGCCCCGGAGCTGATCGCCGGACCGACATCCGCCCATCGGCAGATCCGCGTGCCGCCGGGTCGTCCCTACCGTCACACTGAGTAATTGGTGAGCTTCGGGCGCGGGCCAGCGCCTCCGCTGCCGACTGCCTGTACGCACTTGCCGCCGCCGATAGCTGCTATGTACATGCCGGCGTACGCGGCTATGTATTGGGACTCGTACCCCGACACCGGGGCGTGGTTGGCCGTGCCGGCATGGCTCCTCGCGGATGTCGCCGATGCCACCGGGTTGACCAGCGCGTTCAGCAACGCCCTTGCTGTATTGAGGCAACGGCGGCCCGGGCATGACCCAAAAGAAGACGCCCCTTCCGTATGACGGCGGCGGCGCCGAAGCGGCGGTGGGGCGGTGTCGGCGGCGGCTTCGATCAGCCGGGCCGGGGGGGTAACCCCATGGTGCTCACTGGCGTCAGCTTCATCACCAACAGACATGCCAGCCGGATCGTGTAAGCGATCAGGATTCCGAATGCTTGGACAGGTACAGCAGCACCCTCTTCCGTCGAAGGATCCTCATGTCCCGCACCCCCCGCAAGCACCGGTCCACGTATCGCCTTCTGTCGTCTCTCGCCGTGCTGACCCTGGCTGCCGGTGGCGCCACGGCGTGTGGCGACGACGGCTCCTCCGCCACCTCCTCGACCTCGAAACCCCCCACATCGTCCGCCTCGCCGTCGACCAGCCGGGCGGCCGCAGCGAAGCTGCACATGGTCAACAACGAAGGACATCGCCTGGCCTTCTACGTCACGCAGGGCAGCGGTTCCACCATCGTCCTGGACTCCGGCGGCGGCGAGTACTCCTCGCAGTGGAAGGACATCGCCCCCAAGCTTCACGCGGCCACCGGCGCCACCGTCATCACCTACGACCGGGCCGGCCTCGGCGAGAGCGACGTGGTGCCCGGCGCGTGGAAGGTCGAGAGCGCAGTCAGCGACCTCAAGGCAGGTCTCAAGCAGCTCGGCGTCACCAAGGACGTAACCCTGGTGTCCCACTCCCAGGCCGGCGAGATCGCGAACAACCTTGCCCAGGACAACCCGGAGATGCTCTCCGGCGCAGTCCTCGTCGATGCCAACCTCCCCCAGTTCTTCACCGACGAACAAATCCCCCGCCTCGTGGCCGCGGGCCAGCCGGACGTCGACCTGGCGAAGAAGGATCCCGAGAAGCCTGCGAACCGCCAGCTCATCTCCACCGCGGAAGGCTTCGCCGCCGCCCACCAGACCTTCCACAAGGTGAAGTGGCCCGCCTCCGTGCCAGCCACGGTCATGGTGTCGGAGAAGACCCCCTTTGCCGGGTCTCCCGAGGACGCCCAGCGCTGGCGCGACGCCGCCGCCTCGTTCGTCAAGGAAGCCCCCAACCGCAAGCTCGTCACCGCCAAGGGCACCTCCCACGAGATCCCGACAGATCGCCCCGACCTCGTCATCACGGTGATCGAAGACATGTTCGCGGCACAGCACTGACCGCAAGGCGAGGCCCTCCCCCACCGGCGGGGCGGCTTCTAGGGGTCGTCGCAACACGTGGTCGTGTTGATCAGGCCGAAAGCAGTTCATGCAGGCACTCGACTGGGTTTCCCAAGCTCCTGGCCTAGTCAGTAAGACCTTCCACAACCGCCGCGCTACTCCTCTGCCGACAGATCAGCCGCCTCCGCAGCAGTCGATTGCACGAACGGTTCCGCCAGCGCAGCCGAAACCCAACCAAGCCTGCGCACGTCAGCATCGATTTCGGCGCGCTCGACTGCTGCGGACCGCGGCTCCAGTTCCGGGTCAACCTTCCGCGCGGCGTCGTGGCTAGATCATCGCTCGCCCGGTCCGTAGACCGGACGCAGCGATCCGGCGGCGCCCCGGTCGGGTCCGTGATCAGGGCCCCGGCAAAGTTGTGAGGGTGTCCGGCTTGGGTAGTTTGAAGTAGAAGCGCCGGTGTTGGTGACAGCAAGACGGGCATGACCGGATCAGAAGATCATCAAGGTTCTCTACGCCACGATGATCTATCCGAAGTGAGCCATGCCCGCACTGCCATCATCGCTGACCTCTTCTCTGTCCTGCGCACCGGCTCTGACTGTTGCTGAAACCGCTGGTGGGCTGCCCACAGCACTCGCCGGTCTGCCTGACCCGCGAGCCCGGCGGGGTGTGCGGCACAGGCTGCCGGTCGTGGTGACCGCGGCGGTCTGCGCCGTGGTTGCCGGCTACCGCTCGTACACTGCGATCGCTGAATGGGTCGCCGACGCTCCGGACACGACCGTCCTGGCCTTGGGCATCGCCCCGGATCGGCGACCGTCGGAGGCGATGATCCGCCGGCTGTTGCAGGTCCTGGATCCGCAGTTGCTGACTGCGGCGATCGGTCTCTGGCTCGACGGGCGTGCCGCGCCCAGCGCCGCGACGGGCCGGCGGGCGATCGCGGTCGACGGAAAGTCGCTGCGTGGATCCCGCACCACCGACGCTGCCGCCCGACACGTGATGGCTGCTTGCGACCAGGTCAGCAGCGTGATCCTGGCCGACACCGGCATGGACGGCAAGACCAACGAGATCACCCGGTTCCAGCCGTTACTCGACCAGATCGGCGATCTACACGACACCGTGATCACCGCCGACGCGCTGCACTGTCAGCGTGAGCACGTCACCTACCTCGCCGAACGTGGCGCCCACTGGATCCTGACCGTCAAAGGCAACCAGCCTCACCTGCATCAGCAACTCACCGCTCTACCCTGGCGGGCCGTCCCGAACGCCACCCGCGACACCGACCGCGGTCACGGTCGCCGCGAGATCCGCACTCTCAAAATCCTGACGATCTCCACCGGCATCGACTTCCCGCACGCGGCCCAGGCCATCCAGATCCGCCGCCGTCGACACCGACTCGACCAGCCGAAACGCTTCACCACCGAAACGGTCTACGCCATCACCGACCTACACGTGCACCAAGCGAAACCCGCGCAACTGGCCACCTGGATCCGAGGGCACTGGCACATCAAAACAAGATCCACTGGGTCCGCGACGTCACCTACGACGAAGACCGCAGCCAGATCCGCACCGGCAACGGACCTGAGGTCATGGCCGCCTTACGCAACGCCGCCATCGGCGCGCTCCGCACCGCCGGAATCACCAACATCGCCGCCGGCACCCGCCATCACGCCCGCGACGCCGACCGGCCACTGGCACTTCTCGGCGTCACCTGACGACAGAGATGATGTTCGTGAGTGCCTCCCGGCGGGGTCTGACCCACCTGACGACTGACTTCGGGTCCTTCAAAGATTTGTCGGCCCTGGCCGGGAGGCACTCGTGCACGCACCGGACGTGGCGTTGTGACTTCATAGGAGCCTGGCCAGAGGCCCCATCTCTGTCTTGTCCGCGTTGCCCGGCTGGTGCGTGCCGCCCTGCCCCACTGCGACGAGCGACAGGACGACGATGTCTCCCATTACACCTGATGAAGCCCAGATCGAGGTCGTCGGTGGGGTCGACATCCACCAGGACACCCACACCGCGGCGGTGATCGACTTGGTCGGGCGGGTGCTGGGCACCGAGCAGTTCCCCGCGACGGCGTCCGGCTACGCCACCCTGTTGGCCTGGATGCACGGACACGGCCGGCTGAGCCGGGTCGGAGTCGAGGGCACCGGCGCCTACGGCGCGGGACCGGTCCGCCTACTGCGTGACGAGCAGATGCAGGTGATCGAGGTCGATCGACCGGACCGCAAGACCCGCCGGTTCCAGGGCAAGTCCGATCCGATCGACGCGGTCCAGGCCGCCCGGGCCGCGCTGGCAGGCGAACGCACCGGCACCCCCAAGCAACGCGACGGCCGGGCCGAGGCCCTGCGCAACCTGCGGGTCGCCCGACGCAGCGCCGTCGACCAGCGCGCCGAGACTCAACGGCAGATGAAGGCCCTGATCGTCACCGCCCCCGACGAACTACGCGCCCAGCTGCGCGACCTCAACATCACGAAACTGATCGCCACCTGCGCGAATCTGCAACCCGACCAAGCCGACGCGGCCATCCCAGCCGTCGCCGTCGCGCTTCGCTCGCTGGCCCGCCGCCACCAGCACCTATCCACCGAGATCGCCAACCTCGACGAACTACTCGAACCCCTGGTCACCGCCATCAATCCGGCCCTGCTGGCGGCGAACGGCGTCGGACCCGACGTCGCCGGGCAACTGTTGGTCAGCACCGGCGAGAACCACGACCGACTCGCCTCCGAAGCCGCGTTCGCCATGCTCTGCGGGGCCGCCCCGATCCCGGCCAGCTCCGGCAAGACCACCCGACACCGGCTCAACCGCGGCGGCGACAGACAGGCCAACGCCGCGCTCTACCGCGTCGTACTCGTCCGGCTGCGATGGGACCCACGCACCCGTGACTACATGCAGCGACGCACCAAGGAAGGCATGTCCAAGAAAGAGATCATCCGCTGCCTCAAGCGCTACGTCGCCCGCGAGCTCTACCAGCTCATCACAGCAAACGATCTTCAACTCGCGGCTTGACATCTATAGGAGCATCTTTGCCGGGGCCCTGGGTCCGTGATGCCTACGGTGCCGCGCGTTCACCAAGGCCTTGACCGGAGCGACCACCCGGTATTGAGTCTCAATCGGCTCGGGACCGTCTATCGTAGCGCCAGGGCCGGCCGACCTCACCATACTCTTCCACCGAGATGGTCTTGACTCCATCGCGCATGCGTGACCGGTACAGCAGCCCATCGAGATGGTCAATCTCGTGCGCAACGATCCGTGCTACTCCCTCGGAGAAGGACGTGATGGAGGTGTGGCCGTCGACAGTTTGGTGTTGGACCTCGATTGTTCGCGCCCGTGGCACTAGACCACGCTCGTCGAAGAAGCTGAGGCAACCCTCGAACTGCTCGTCTGTTGCAGACGAGTACCCGATAATCTGCGGATTCAGCAGCGTGATCATACCTCTGTCGGGAGTGCTCACTACAGCTGCCGAGCGTCCGATCCCGATCTGGGGCGCCGCCAATCCCATGCCCTTTGCAAACGTGTGCTCTTGGCTGACGCGTTCAAGCTTCGCCACCAGTTCACTGGCAACGCGCCGAGCGACTTCGGCCTCCCTCGGCAGGTCGAACGGCCTTGCTTCTGTTCGTAAGACTGGCTCAGAGTCGGCCTCTTGTACTATACCGAGCCACCTCATGCGCTCGCTGAGGCGGCGGTGCAGCTCGGACTTCGCCATATCGGCCCTGAACTTCCATTCGATTCGGAATCGAGAAAGCACCTCGGGATTCTCGGTCGACCACCTGTAGAATACCCGACCGTGCTGCTCATGCTCTTGGATTCGGGTTCGGAACGGTCGCGAGTTCGCCGTCATCGAGGTCTCGATCCCCCACAGCTGAGGCCGCAAGGAGGCCGGAAAGTCGAGCAACATTGTGAGGTGACGGGTGGGTAGCCTGATCGCGCGGTTCCACCATGGCCCCCACTTGTCCTCGGGTACGGTGTATTCGTAGTCGATCCATCGCACCTCGCCTGGATACAGCGGGAAATTCGCTCCGGAATTTTCAAAGAGCAACCAAACCTCTTTGGCCGCGTCGCGATCATCCTTTACCAGCCAGAGCATCTGCTCTCCCTCAGACCTTGCCGAGAGGCCGATTTCCTTCCAGGTGAGGGGGTTGCTGCGATGATGTTGGTTGGATCGGACGGGATCACCTGGGTAACGATCGACTGCGATGCGGATCAGGTAGCGTGTCACGGGCTCGGTACCGATGTTCTCCAAGCGGCGTCGAATGTGGGCGTGGAAGACCTGACGCTGGTCGTCAAAGGTCAGCCGCGCGACCTCCTGGTCCACAACGACCTTGGCTCCCGGTGCGGATTGGGCTTCGCCGCCGCTTGGTTCGCCATGTCGAGACGGCATCGTATGCCCGACGCCAGGCTGGTCCTGACCGACGCCCGCTGGCGCGCTCAACGCCTCCTTGAGTGCCTGGAAGACCTCCAACTCAAGACCGGCCGCTGACTTGAAGGTCCGGACGATCAACCTGGATGAGCGCAGCCTTTCCCGGAATGTGTCGATCTTCTCACGTCGCGCGTCGATGAGGCTTGCCGGGATGTTCGCTTCCTCGTCGAGCAGAAAGATTAGCCGTGTAATGCCTGCCGTGCCCGCCTCATTGATTTCCATTTCTGTGAATGATACCAATTCGTTTGGGACGATCGACCCATAGCGGAAACCGATCACTCCCACCAGTACCTGGCACTCACGAACGCGTTGCCGACAGTAGTCGGCGGCGTCGCTATCCCCGGCCGGGAAGTATCGCATGTCGACGGTAGCCATGCCCGCCCTGCTAACAGCATCCAATGCGGAGCGCACGAAGGAACGACTCCTAGGGAATTCCGCCATGTCGGACGTATGGCTTAGGAACACCCGGATGGGACTGGCCACCTCGACGCCTCACCGGAGCAGTCATCGCCTGCGGTCCTGTCACTGCCAATTGGCCGTCAGCATCCGGAACCTACCAGCAGTCAGCAACCCCGGACCTCAGGATAGCCGAGGCGGAACAGGCGGGCGTAGCGTCGCAGAGCCGATCAGATGATCAGACTGGCCGCTCCTCGGCCCGCCTCTGCCGGTGTCAGCAGGTCTCCGCCCAGCACCACGTGCTCGAATCGGTCCAGGGAAACCCGCTCGAAAATTGCACCTGACAATTGCGCGAACTGCTGCTCTGGTACCAACTTGATCGAGGTCGCGATGACAACCGTGGGCATCCTGCCTGCCAGAGCAGCGGTACCGACGCTATTGAAGATCATCCTTGGCCCTATGGCGTCAGCACCCACGAGTCCCATCATGCCGCTCGTCACAGCCCTCGACGGCAGCCTCTGGATGACTGTATCGACGAGCCCACTACCCGGCACGACATGGACCTCGCAGTTGCGCTCCGCCAAAAGCCTGGCCATGCTCGCGACGCTACGCTCAACGTCCCGGTCAATGGCCTTACGCAGACCTCGGAGGGCCTCCGCCGCATCCGGCCTGCGAGCCCCTTGGGCAAAGTGCTGCGGTCGCCAGCAGCTGCCCGGGCAGGATCTTGGGACCATGGCCGGGCCTGGGGCCATCACGGCGTCGCCAGGGCCGCACCACCTGGTGTACGCGAGGTCCATCCCATGTACGTGCTGGCCGTACGGGGCCCTGTCCACGGGGGCTTCGATCTTCCGGCGATTCGCTGTCCCGCATCCTGCAGCTCTAAATGTAGTAGGCGTAACGCGTGGCAATCCGAGCGCTGCTCGGAACATGCTTGAGGATCGAGCCGACCCTGTAGGCGGTGCGCAGGGTGAGCGGGTCGCGTTCGTCGAGTTGGGCGTTGTTCCAGTTCATCTTGGATAGGGCGAGTATGTCGGCGCCGGCGGCTAGTGCCTCGTCATGCGGCCTTGAAGGGGTAATCCGGGTGGCGGATCTTGGACTTGGTAGCGTATCCCGTTTTCGGGCGGGTCCGCTGGTTGTGCCAGCGGATGTAGTG